>VXNP01000050.1:0-46920 GCA_009840525.1 Gammaproteobacteria bacterium | reverse complement strand
GCGTCTGCGTCATTGTTTTATTCCTCACCGCCCTCCTGGGGGGGGGTGGGGGGGGGGTGTGGGGCGGCGGGGGGGGGGGCCACCACATCGGCGGGTCGGCCCTGCGGGCCGTCGCGGCCGCAACCGACCGGCGCGGCCCCCCGACCGCCCTCACCGCCGCCATGCTGGATTCCCTCGGCCTCGACCGGCCGCGCCAACTGCCCGGGTGGGCCGAATCCGCCAGCAAGGCCGACATCGCCGCCCTCGCGCCCCTCGCGATCCACACCGCCCGCTCCGGCGACGCCCCTGCCACCGCCGTGATCCGGCGCGCGCTGCACGCGCTCGGAGATCAGCTCTCCGCCGCCATCCGCGACCTCTTTCCGTCCCCGTCCGGCGACCCGCCCACCGTCGCGCTGGCCGGCGGCCTCATCTCCCCTGACGGCCCGCTTCGCGCCGATACGGAGCAACTCGTCGCCTCCGCCGGCGGCCACCTGCTCCCGCGCGCGGTCATCCCCGAACGCGGCGCCGCCCGCCTGGCCCTGACCCTCGTGGACTGACCTCGCGCCGGTCATCTGTCCGCTCCCTCGGGGATTGAGCCCCGATCCCGCTCCGCGCAGTCCCCTGCCGGTCGCTTGCCGGAGGCTTGACCATGTCGCGGGGTAGCGGTTTATTCCCGCCATGATCAAGCCGAACCACCCGTATCCGATTCGGGTGATGAAGTTCGGGGGGACCTCGGTCGGCAGCGCCGCGCGTATCCGGCGCGTCGTCGATCTCGTCGCCGATTCCCGGGCCAACTCCACCCCTGTCGTGGTCGTCTCCGCGGTCAACGGAACGACGGACCGGCTGGTCGAGGTCGCCGAGCTTGCGGGGCGAGGGGACTCCGGACACGCGTCGGTGACGCGGGAGATCGCGGAGATGCACCGGGAGCTTCTCCACGCCCTCGCTCCGACCGACGAAGCGCCGGGCCTCGCCCTCCGCCTCGATGCGGCGATGGACGACCTCCGGCGCCTGGCGAACGGGGCCCAGCTTCTGGGCGAATGCACCCTCCGCACGCGTGACTGGATGCTCTCCTTCGGGGAACTGCTCTCCTCGATGCTCGTCGCCGCCTGCTTGCGTTCCCATGGGATCGCCGCGGTCGACGTGGACGCGAGGGAGCTTCTCCGCACCGACACCCGCTTCGGCGGGGCGCGGGTGGACCGGCAGAGGTCGCGGAAGCTGGTGCGCGCGCGGCTTCCCGGAGACGCAGGAATCCCGGTCGTCACCGGGTTCATCGCCTCGACTGCGGACGGGCAGACGACCACGCTCGGCCGGGGCGCGTCCGACTACACGGCCACCCTTCTCGGCTCGATGCTGGGTGCGGCGGAGGTCGAGATCTGGACGGACGTGGACGGGGTTCTCACCGCGGATCCCGAGGCCGTGCCCGAAGCCGCCCCGGTGCGCGAGATCACCTACGCGGAGCTCCTCGAGCTCGCCCACTTCGG
Organism: Gammaproteobacteria bacterium; assembly: GCA_009840525.1. Classification (GTDB taxonomy): domain Bacteria; phylum Gemmatimonadota; class Gemmatimonadetes; order Longimicrobiales; family Gaopeijiaceae; genus BD2-11. The sequence goes on along the minus strand of VXNP01000050.1, from coordinate 45,460 downwards.
TGCGCAGGTGATCTGCCCCCCGGCGGTGGAGCCTGCCCGGAGCGCCGGGATCCGGCTGAGGATCCGCAGCACCCTCGATCCGTCCCTCCCCGGGACGCTGGTCGTGACTTCGGTTCAGCGGGACCCTCTTCGGCCGGTGCGCGGCATCTCCGCGACCCGGGACGTGGCGTTGATCCGGCTCGCGGGGGTCGAGACGGTCGGCGTTACGGAGGCCTCGCAACGGATCTTCCGTGCGCTCCGGGTCGCCGACGTGGACTCGCTTCTCTTCACGCAGGACTCGGGCGCGCACGCCTTGTCCCTTGCGGTCAGGGGTGCCGACGCGGAGCGGGCGCGGGCCGCCCTGGGGACCGAGTTCCGAAGGGAGCGGGAGTCGCGGCTCTTGCGCGACCCGACCGTCGAGCAGGGGTTTTCGATCCTCGCGGTCGTGGGCGAGGGGATGCGGTACACGCCCGGCGTCTCCGGGAAACTCTTCTCGGCCCTGGGAGCTGCGAGGGTCAACGTCCACGCCGTCGCCCAGGGATCCTCCGAACGCAACATCTCATGGGTCGTGAACGCGGGGCAGGAGGGCGTCGCGCTCCGCACCGTCCACCGCGCCTTCTTCAGCCCGCCGGACGAACTGGAACCCGTCCGCATCCTCGTCCTCGGGGCGGGCGGGGTCGGCGGAGCCTTCCTGGACCAGTTCGCCGCTAGCGGGGACGACGCGATGCGCCCGCACGGGGTCCAGCCCGTCCTGGTCGGGATCGCGAACAGCCGGAAGGCCGCAACCGACCTCGAGGGCCTGGCGGCAGGGCGGTGGAGGTCGCACCTGGAGAAGGGCGACGGCGATCCCGACCGGGCCTTCGAGGCCGTCTGGACGGGCGACCCGCTCGTCGTCGTCGACTGCACCGCGAGCGCGACAGTCGCGGCGAGCTACGCGGGCTATCTTCGAGCCGGCGCCGCCGTTGTCACGGCCAACAAGATTCCCCTCTCCGGCCCGGTCGAAGAGTACGCGACGCTCATGCGCATTGCCGGGCGCGGGGGCGGCCTCCACCACGGAACGACCGTGGGGGCCGGCCTGCCGATGGTGCGCATGATCGCCGACCTTCGGCGCAGCGGCGACACCGTCATCTCGCTCGAGGGGACGCTGTCGGGCACGCTCACCTTCCTGATGGACCAGTTGAGCCGCGGGCGGCGGTTCAGTTCGGCGGTCGAGGAAGCCCGGCGGAGAGGGATCTCCGAGCCGGATCCGCGGGAAGACCTCGGCCTCAGGGACGTGGTCCGAAAGCTCGTCATCCTGGCACGGACGGCGGGGATCCCCATGGAACCCACCGATGTCGAGGTCGAGCCGATCCTCCCGGAGCCCCTCCTCCGGCCCGGCCCGGTCGGGGAGTTCATCGAACGGCTCTCCGGGCTCGATGCCGAGATGGCCGAGCGGACCCGTGCGGCGGCGGCGCAAGGGGGGCGTCTCGTCTGCCTGGCGCGGGTGGCGCCGGGCGCGGCGTCCGTCGGTCTCGAGGTGATGGCCGCGGATCAGCCCGTCGCCCGAACCCGCGGAACCGAAAACCTGCTCGTCATCCGCTCTCGATGGTACGCCGATCATCCCATGGTGATTCAGGGCCCCGGAGCGGGCCCCGAGGTCACCGCGGCCGGGCTCATGACCGACCTGGTGGCCGCCGCCGGGCGCGTTGCCGGCCGGGCCGGCCAGGATCGGCGGCGAACCGCCTCGCCCGGATCAGGATTCTCGACATAAGCCGTCTGCCATTTTGGCAGACTCTTCACTTCGTCCCCGGGACGCGACCCCGCCCCATCCCGCGCATCCGCCACCTGACAAAATGGCAGACTCGCCTGCCCGCTCTGCCTCCACCGGACTGACATTGTGTCATGCCGAGCACCCGCAACTTGTTGTCGTCAGACATTTTGGCAGACTCGGGGATGGCACGCTCCCTGCCACTGCCGAGGCCGAACGCGCATGACAGGTTCAGGCATCAGGCAGCCTGACGACGCGGATTTCAGTCATAAGAGACCCATGGAGGACACACATGACGACCATCGCCAAGTATCGTTCGCTCTCGCCCTCGCAGGTGCTGCGGGCCTTCAACGCCGCCCTTCCCAGCGGCCCGGCCTTCCCCTTCGGGGCTTTCATCAACACGGACTGGGTGCCGCCGGTCGATGTCGCCGAGACCGCGGACTCGATCCTCGTGACCGCGGAACTCCCGGGCGTCTCGTCCGAGGACGTCGACATCCAGGTCGAGGAGAACGTGCTCACGATCCGGGGCGAGAAGCATAAGGAGCGCGAGGAAGAGGACACCGAGCGCCACGTGCACATCTCCGAGCGGATCACGGGGAGCTTCAGCCGCTCCTTCACCCTGCCGCGCAGGGTTGACGTAGAGGGCATCAACGCCGACTTCGGCGAGGGGGTGCTGAAGGTCAGCGTCCCCAAGGCGCCCGAGGCCCGCGCCCGCAGGATCGAGGTGAAGGCGCGCGCCTGACGAGTCGCGACCCGAGGCCCGCGCCCTGCCGCGGCGCCGCACAACGCTGGACCCCATCGGACCCGGTTCCCGCCGGGTCCGATTCTCATGCCGTACCCAGGTTTGATGGCATCCCCGGGGATGCTACTTTGGTGGCGACGTTTCTCCCGTTCCCGGGCAGGCGGGCATGAGCCCATCCGCAGATCCCGGTCCCGTCGGTGCCCGTAACCCGAGACGAACTCGCGCATGACCCACGCCAGCACCCGGCCCCCGCCGGGATCGCGCGTCTTCAGCGGAATGCAGCCCAGCGGCGAAGCCCACCTCGGCAACTACCTGGGTGCGCTGCGCCAGTGGGCCGCCATGCAGGACGACTACGACTGCATCTACTGCATCGTGGACCAGCACGCCATCACCGGGCGCTACGATGCCGCTGCGCTTCCCGGGGCGGTCTTCGATCTGGCGATCAGCTTCCTGGCCTCGGGGCTCGATCCCGAGCGCTCAATCATCTTCGTGCAGTCCGACGTCCCCGAGCACACCGAACTGAGCTGGCTCTTCAACTCGGTGGCGCCCATCGGCGACCTGGAGCGCATGATCCAGTTCAAGGAGAAATCCGAGCGCATGGAGTCGGTGCCGGTCGGCCTCCTCAACTACCCCGTGCTGCAGGCCGCCGACATCCTCATCTACCGCGCCGACGTGGTGCCCGTGGGGGAGGACCAGCGCCAGCACCTCGAGCTGACCAGGGACATCGCGCGCAAGTGGAACGCCCGCTTCGGCAAGTACCTTCCAGAGCCCCAGGCCTACATTCCGCGCGCGGGCCGCATCGTGGGGCTGGACGGCCGGTCCAAGATGAGCAAATCGCTCGGCAACACGGTGGGCATCCTCGACGAGCCCGACGAGATCCGCAGGCGCGTGCGCACGGCGGTGACCGACCCGGCGCGCATCCGCAAGACCGACCCCGGCCGCCCCGAGGTCTGCAACGTCTACTCCCTGCACGAACATTTCGCGGACGACGAGCGCCTCGACGACGTCGCCCACCAGTGCCGCACCGCGCAGCGCGGCTGCGTCCAGTGCAAGGCCATGCTGGCCGAGGAGATCGACGAGGCCTTCGCCCCCATGCGCGAGGTGGCCGCGCACTATCGCGCGCACCCGGAGGAGGTGCGGCGGATTCTCGACGATGGAGCGCGGAGGGCCGGGGCCATCGCCCGGGAAACCATGGCGGAGGTGCGGTCGCGCATGGGACTCGACTGGAAGCGCACCGCCCGAGCATTGACGGAGGAAACGGAGTCATGAACCTGGCCGGAGTATTCATCCCCGCGGTTACGCCCTTCGACCCCGTGACCGGAGACGTGGACGTTGTCGCGATGCGCGCCAACCTGCGGAGCTGGCTGGCCCATCCGGTGCACGGAATCGTCATCGCCGGATCAACCGGAGAGGCGGTGCTGCTCAGCCGCGGCGAGCGCAGGCGCCTCATCGAGGCGACCGCCGGGGTCATGACGGACGACCGCCTGCTGATCGCCGGAACCGGGGTCGAGTCCACACGCGGCACCATCCGTCTCGGCCGGGAGGCCGCCGATGCCGGCGCCGACGCCGTGCTGGTGCAGCCCCCCGCGTATTACCTGGGCGCGATGACGCCGGAGGCGGTGCGCGACCACTACACCGCGGTGGCCGACGCTTCCCCCGTGCCGGTTCTCATCTACCAGGCGCCGCTGCGTTTCAGCACCCTCGACTTCCCCTCCGGGCTGGTGGCCGAACTCTCCCGGCATCCCAACATCGTCGGGATCAAGGATTCACGGGGAAGCCTGGAGAAGGTCGCCGAGCTGCTGGACTGCACCGGGCGCGACTTCGCGGTGATCGTCGGCAACGGCGCTGGGCTGTATGCCGCCCTGGAACTGGGCGCGGCGGGCGGGATTCTGGGAGTCGCCAACCTGGCTCCCGCCGAGAGCGCCGGGATCTTCCAGCGCTTCGCGGAGGGGCGCACCAGCGAGGCGGGCCGGCTCCAGGAGCGGGTCGCACCCGTGCACAAGAAGCTGGTGGCCGGATTCGGGGTGCCGGGGGTGAAGGCCGCCATGGACCTGCTTGGAGGGCACGGCGGGGCGCCCCGGCCGCCGCTCCGGCCGCTCCCGGGCGGCAAGGTCGGGGAGGCGGAGGCCGTTCTGCGCCGGGCCGGACTGCTCCGACCGGAGCGCGCGCTTTCCGGTTCCGCCTCCGCATGAGGACGGGCTCGAACCGCCTCACACCGCACCCGCCGGGAGCCTGATCTTGTCGACGAACGCCGCCCGAGGCCGCTGCACGGTCGTGGTGGGCTGCCAATGGGGCGACGAGGGCAAGGGCAAGATCGTCGACGTGCTGGCGGAGGCTGCGGACATCGTCGCCCGCTATCAGGGCGGCGCCAACGCCGGTCACACCGTCCATGTGCACGGCGACGAGTTCATCCTGCACCAGATTCCCTCCGGCATCCTCCACCCCGGCAAGCGCTGCCTGCTCGGCAATGGCGTGGTCCTCGATCTGCCGAAGTTTTTCGCGGAGTACGATGCCCTGGTGGAGCGCGGCATCGAGCTGGAGGGGCGGATCGGGATCAGCCAGCGCGCCCACCTGCTGCTGCCCTACCACCGCGCGCTCGACCACGCCGCGGAAGTACGCGCCCGCGAGAAGATCGGCACCACCGGACAGGGCATCGGGCCGGCGTACGTCTCCAAGTCCGGGCGGCGCGGGGTCCGCGTCACCGACCTGGGCGATGCCTCGCGCCTGGAGCGCCTGGTCGAGCGGGCCATGGGGAATGCGCTGGACGAGTTGAAGGTCGAGCGGTTCGCGGCCACGGAGCTCCAGGCCCGGGTGTGGGCGGCGCTCGCGCTGGCGGGCCGCACCCTGCCGCTGGCCACCGACACGGGCCGCGAGATCGTGGAGGCGCTCGCTGCCGGGCGCTCCGTCCTGATGGAGGGGGCGCAAGGGACGGCGCTCGACCTCGACCACGGCACCTATCCCTTCGTGACCTCCTCCAACACCACCGCAGCCGCGGCCGCCACCGGGCTGGGGATAGGCCCGACCGCCATCAGCGCGGTGCTCGGCGTGGTCAAGGCGTACACGACGCGAGTGGGCAACGGCCCCCTGCCGACCGAATTCGACGAGGAGATGGGCGAACGCGTGCGCGAGCTGGGCGGAGAATTCGGCGCCACCACCGGCCGGCCGCGCCGCTGCGGCTGGTTCGATGCGGTGCAGGCGCGCTACGCCGCCCGGGTGAACGGGCTCACCGGGCTGGCGGTGACCAAGCTGGACGTGCTCGACTCCCTTGAGGAGGTCCAGGTCGCGACCGCCTACCGCGTCGACGGCGACCTCACCACGGAGTTCCCCGCCGATACATGGTCGCTGTCCCGGGTGGAGCCCGTGCTGGAGCGGCACCCGGGGTGGCGAATGCCGACGACGGAGGCCCGCCGTATTGCCGACCTCCCGGCTGAAGCGCGCAGCTACCTCGACCGCCTGCAGGAGCTGACCGGGGTCCCCATCGAGATCGTCTCGGTCGGATCCCGGCGCGAGCAGATCATCCACATCTGATCGATGTTCGACCGCCTGGGCAAGAGGCTCGACAGGGCCCTGGGGCGCTTTCGCCAGCGGGGCATCCTCACCGAGCCCATGATCCGCAAGGGGCTGCGCGAGGTGCGACGCGCCCTGCTCGAGGCGGACGTGAACTTCAAGGTCACCCGCGACTTCCTGAAACGGGTGGAGAAGCGGGCGGTGGGCGAGGGGGTCATCCGCTCGATCTCGCCGGGGCAGCAGGTCGTCAAGATCGTGCACGACGAGTTGGCGGGGCTGCTCGGAGAGGAGGTGGCCGACCTGACCTGGGCGCGCAAGCCGCCCACGGTGATCCTCATGGCCGGCCTGCAGGGCTCCGGAAAGACCACCACCGCCGTGAAGCTGGCGCACCTGATCGCGCGCGAGGGGCGCCGTCCCCTGCTCGCCGGGTGCGACGTATACCGCCCGGCGGCGGGGGAGCAACTGCGCACCCTGTGCGAGCGCGCGGAGGTGCCGGTGCTGGCGGGTGCGCGCGGCGACGACCCCGTGGAGGTGGCGCGGGCCGCGCTCGACGACGCCCGCGCGCGCGGGCGCGATGTGTTAATAATCGACACGGCGGGCCGCCTGCAGATCGACGAGCCCATGATGGCCGAGCTGGGGCGCCTGCGGACGGAGCTGGCGGCGACCGAGGTGCTGCTGGTGGCCGACGCGATGACCGGGCAGGAGGCGGTGAACATCGCCCGGGGATTCGACCGTGCGCTGGGCCTCACCGGGGTGGTGCTCACCAAGCTCGACGGCGACGCGCGCGGCGGAGCGGCGCTCTCGATCCGCGGGGTCACCGGCAGGCCCATCAAGTTCGTTGGCGTGGGCGAGGGACTGGACGACCTGGAGCGGGTCGATCCGCGCCGGCTGGCGGGGCGCATCCTCCAGATGGGCGACGTGGTGGGGCTGGTGGAGCGGGCCCAGCGCTCCATCGACGCCGAAGCCCAGGCGCACATCGAGGAAAACGTGCTGCGCAAGGGACGCTTCACCCTGGAGGACTTCCTGGTGGCGCTTCGCCAGGTACAGGCCATGGGCCCGCTGGAGCAGATCATGAAGATGATCCCCGGGATGAGACGCAAACTTCCGCTGGGCAACGTCGACCCGAAGAAGATCAGGCATGTGGAGGCCATCATCCTCTCGATGACGCCCTCGGAGCGGAGCGAGCCGCGCCTTCTCGACCGTTCCCGCCGCATCCGCATCGCCCGTGGGAGCGGGCGGCCGGTGTCGGAGGTCAACCGCCTGTTGAAGCAGTTCAAGGAAATGCAGAAATTGATGAAGCAGATGCGGGGGATGGCGCCCCCGCTGAATCAGATGCGCTGACCGCCCCGGAGAGGCGGGAAGGCACGAACCCGAGGAGACACATGTCGGTACGAATTCGACTTCGCAGAATGGGCCGGAAGAAGGCTCCCCACTACCGCGTGGTGGTGGCGGACGGCGACTCGCCGCGTGACGGGCGCTTCGTCGAGACCATCGGTTACTACAAGCCACTTTCCACGCCTGCCCGCGTGGTCGTAGACCTGGAGCGCGCCGACTACTGGCTGGGCCGGGGGGCGCAGCCGTCGGCCACCGTGAGGTCGCTGTTGAACAAGGCGCGCAAGGGCGGGGACGCCAGCGTGGCCGTGGGCGAGGCGGATACGGCCGCCGAGAAGGCCCGGCGCTCGGAGCGTTTGGCCGCGCGACGCCAGGCGGAAGCGGACGCCCAGGCGAAGCTGGAGGCGGAGGCGAGAGCCGAGGCGGCGGCAGCGCAGGCCGCGGCTCGCGCGGAAGCCCAGGCCGCAGCCGAGGCTGGCGAAAGCGGCGATTCGGAGTAGTACCGGGGTCCCGAATGGACTCCGCCCATCCTTCGCACCTCGTCGTCGGGCACCTCAACAAGGCCCACGGCACCAAGGGCGAGCTCTTTCTCTGGCCGCTGACGGCCGATCCGGGCGAGGCGTTCGCCGCCGGAGCGGGGCTGCATCTGGCGGACGAAGCCGGGGAGAAGCCGGATCCCGCGTTCGCCGAGGTCCGGGTGCGGGGGGTACGCCCCTTCAAGCGAGGCTTTCTGATCCGGCTGGAGGGCATCGATTCCCGCGACCAGGCCGAGTGGCTCGCGGGCCGCTACGTGCTTCGGCCGCTTGCCGACGTGCCTCCGCTCGAGGATGGGGAGGTCTTCTACCACGACCTGTTGGGCATGCGCGTGGAATCCGGGGACGGGGAGACGGTCGGAGAGGTCGTCGAGGTATTCGAACTCAGGCCGGTGCATCTGCTCCAGGTGGCGCGCGAGTCCGGCACCGCGCTGATTCCCTTTGCGCGCGACATGGTGCGCCGGCTGGACCGCGAGGGGAAGCGGCTGGTCATGGATCTGCCGGACGGCCTGCTGGACCTTTGAGGAGGTGCGGGCGGTGACGTCGGATGCCGGTTCGGGCGCGCAGCCCGGCACGCCCATGCGGCTGACCTTCGTGACCATCTTCCCGGAGTTCTTCGAGGTGCCGCTGGCCACCAGCATCCCCGGGCGCGCCGCCCTTGCGAGAGCGGTGGAATACCACGTCGTCGACCTGCGGGACTTCACCCGCGACCGCCATCGCACCGTGGACGACGTGCCCTACGGGGGCGGCGGCGGGATGGTGATGAAGCCGGAGCCGTTCTTCGAGGCGGTGGAATCTCTCGACCGGACCGGCCGGGTGATCCTGCTTTCCCCCCGCGGCCGGCTCTTCACCCACCGCGACGCCGTGCGGCTTTCCCTGGAGCCGGCCGTGACCCTGCTCTGCGGCCACTACAAGGACGTCGACCAGCGCGTCGCCGACCACCTCGCCGACGAGGAGATCTCCATCGGAAACTTCGTGCTGTCCGGGGGCGAGGCCGCGGCGCTGGTGGTGGCGGACGCCATCGTCCGGCTGCTGCCGGGGGTGCTTGGGGACCACGACTCGGCGGCCTCGGACTCGTTCTACGACGGCCGCCGGCTGAGCGCCCCCTCCTACACCCGGCCCGCCGAATACCGGGGCCTCCGGGTGCCCGAAGTGCTGCGCAGCGGCGACCACGTGCGCATCGAGGCCTGGCGCGAAGCAGAAGCCGAACGCATCAGCGCCGCCCGCCGGCCCGAACCACCCGGAAGGGGTGGCCGTTAGCGTCAACGCACGCGCGCGGCGAGGCGCCGGACTGGTAATTCGGATCGAGTTTTTACAACATTACTATCCGCGCATTCTGCGCGCGCGGACGGGGTGGATGTGGGGTGGCGGGGCAACGTTACCCTTCTCAAAGAGGAGCAGCGCATGAAACACAACCAATGTCCAACACGTAGGGTGTGGGGCGCTTTCGCGCTCTCCCTGCTGGCCATCAGCCTGGTCGTCGCGCCCGGCCTGAGCGCCCAGCAGGGTGGAGTCATCACGGGCCGCGTCACGGAGGAAGGCTCCGGTCGCGCCCTTGCCTCCGCCCAGGTGTACGTCGAGGGCTCCGGCATCGGAACCCTCACCAACGCGAACGGGCAGTTTCTGCTGCTCAACGCCCCCGTCGGGGAGCACACGGTCACCGTCGAGTTGGTCGGCTACCGCTCCGCCACGCAGACGGTGACGGTGGCCGCGGGCGAGACCGCCAGCGTCGACTTCGCCATCGCCGTGACCGCGCTCGCCCTCGACGAGATCGTGGTGACCGGAACCGGCGTCGCCACCGAGAAGCGCAGGCTCGGCCATACCATCGCGACGCTCGATGCCGCCGAACTCGAGAACGCCCCCATCTCCGACTTCAGCCAGCTCATCGCCGGCCGCGAGCCCGGCGTGGTGGCGCTGCCTTCCTCGGGCTACACCGGCGAAGGCGCCCGCATCCGCATCCGCGGATCGGCGTCGCTCTCGCAGCTCAACGAGCCCATCGTCTACGTCGACGGGATCCGGGTGGACCGCTCCGCCGTGCAGAACTTCAACGGCCAGGGCAACCCATCCCGCCTCGACGACATCCCTCCGGAGTCCATCGAGCGGGTCGAAATCCTGAAGGGCGCCGCGGCCGCTACCCTGTACGGGACCGAGGCCTCGAACGGCGTGATCCAGATCTTCACCAAGCGGGGCAACGTCGGCGCGCCGCGCTTCACCTTCCAGACGGACCTGACCGGGATCTCGGTGCCCACCAACCGCATCCTGCCGGTCGCGGACTTCGCCGGGCGGGTATGCGCCAGCCCCGGATGCACCGGAGACGGTGACGCCCAGAGGCTGGCCGATGCAGTGAGCCGGATGTCAACGCGCTGGGGTCAGTCGGTCTCCCCCTGGGAGCCGGTCGAGCGCGACCTCATCCCCGAGCTCCTCACCACCGGTTTCGGCCAGACCTACTCCGGGTCGGTTCAGGGCGGTTCCAGCGTGTTCCAGTACTTCGCCTCGGCGCGCCTTGCCAGAGAGGACGGTCCCTACGACGCCGCGCGGAACTTCGACGCGGTGGAGGGAGTCGAGCCGGAGAACGACACCAACCGACGGGCTTCGATCCATTCGAACTTCACGGTGGTCCCGAACGACAATCTCCGCATTGGCGTGACCACGCTCTATTCGGACATGGAGCACCACACGCCCGACAACTCCAACAACATCTACGGGGTGTTCTCGTCCGCGCTGATGTCACAGCCGCGGCTCGCCAACGCCGACCCCAACCTGGGGCAGATCAACTACTACGGCCAGCCGGCCTTCGCCACGCTGCGCGAGAACGCGTACCAGTTGAACGTCGCGCACTCGCAGCACTTCGCGGGTGCCACCAACATCAACTTCACGCCCACCGAGTACTTCCGCCTCGACGGAACCTTCGGCATCGACTTCACCTCTGACGACGCGTTCAACTTCCGGCCCTACCGCTGGAACGTAGACGGCTTCTCGGGCTCAACGCCCGACGGCTTCAGGAACGTCCACGAGAACCGCAGCCGGGAGGTCACGGCGGATGTCAAGGGATCCTACATCTTCAACACCGACCGGATCGAGAACACGTTCCTGTTCGGCGGCCAGGGCTTCCTGCGCCAGCGGCAGTCGGTGGGCGGCAGCGGACGCGATTTCCCCGGCCCGGGTCTGGAGACCCTTTCGGCGCTCGGTTCCGAGTCCTCTTTCGAGAACTGGCTCAGGGTGACGCAGATCGGCGGATACCTGCAGGACCAGGTCGGGTGGGACAACTGGCTCTTCCTGACCGTCGGCGCGCGCTGGGATGCCAACTCGGCATTCGGTGAGGCGTTCAACACGGCATTCTACCCGAAGGCCAACTTCGCGGTCGTACCCAGCGAGATGTGGGAGAGCGAGACCTTCTCCTCGCTGCGCGTCAAGGGCGCCTATGGCACCTCCGGACTGCAGCCGGGCGCCTTCGACAAGTTCACCACCTTCTCGTCGCTGGGAACCGAAGTGGGTCCGGGGGTCCAGCCCTCCAACCTGGGCAACGACCAGTTGAAGCCCGAAGTGTCCACCGAGTGGGAGTTCGGTGCCGACCTGGGGCTCTTCAACGACCTGTGGTCGGTGGAAGCGACCTACTGGGATCGCACGGTCACCGACGCCATGGTGGCGCGCCAGTTCCCGGTGACGGGCGGCTTCACGCAGACGCAGCTCGACAACATCGGCGAGGTCAAGGCTTCAGGCTTGGAGCTCTCCGTGCGCGGTGCCCTGGTCCAGCGGCCGGGTCTCTCGCTGAACGTCTTCGCCAACACCGCCTACCTCAAGGAAGAGATCACCGACATGGGCGGTGCTCCTCCCCTGAAGACCGGCGGCAGCTACCCGCGCTACCGCAACTTCCTGACCGAGGGATACACGCCCGGGGCCTTCTTCGGGGCCAGGGTCGCAGACCTGGCCATCCCGCTGAACATTCTCGCTCCGGTCAACGGCGAGTGCGTAGCTCCCACCCAACAGCAGGCTCTGGACTACTTCAGCGTGCCCCGCAATCCCAACAGCTTCAAGCCGCTGGCGATCGGCAACGAAACCTTCGGTACGCCGAACGGCGGTCTGGCCTCGCACAACTGCGGCGCCGGGCTGCTCGACACCTATCTCGGCAAGCCCACCCCGGACTTTGCCGGTTCCTTCGGATTCAACCTGGCGTTCCTGGGCAATTTCGAGCTCAACTCGCTGCTGGAGTACAAGCTCGGCCACCAGGTGCAGGACCTGTCGGGGATGTTCCGGCGGGCCAACAACTTCATCGGCCGCAACACGCCGCGCTCCGCGGAGCTCTACGCGGCCATGCTGAACCCGAGTTCGTCCGCGCAACAGCGGCTCGATGCCGCGATCGCGTGGGCCCACGAGGTCGAAGGGCTCTCGCCGATGAGCGGGATGAACGGGGTCTACGACGCCGACTGGATCCAGTGGCGCGAGCTGTCGCTCACCTACCGGGTGCCGGCGTCGGTCGTCGAGGGCTGGGGCCTCTCCACCGCCACGGTGAACCTGGGCGTGCGCAACCTGCGGCTCTTCATGCTGGGCGACTACCCGGGCATGGATCCCGAGGGCAACGTGCTCGGCCGCTGCAACGAGGGCCTGAGCTGCAACTTCCTGGACTCGACGGAGGGCTGGGGCATTCCGGTGCCGCGTCGCCTCACGCTGTCCACGCGCTTCACGTTCTGATCCAGGAGAGAGACTCATGAAGAACCGAAACATCAAGTCGTGCGTCGCACTCCTGGCCGCTTTCGCGCTCGGAGGCTGCGACATCCTGGACGTCAACAACCCCAACAGCCTGGTCGAGGAGGACATCCGCTCCGAAGCCGCCGCCGCCGCCGTCGTCAACGGCGCGCTCACGCTGGTTTCGTCCTCCGTTTCCCAGTCCTGGCAGCCGTATCTGGTCGCTTCCGACGAGATGCGCTGGATCGGATCCAGGGACGCCTGGCTCTCGCTCGACCTGGGGTTCGTGAGCGATCCGCTGAACGAGTTCATCGACGGCCCGTTCCCCGCCATGGGGCAGGGGCGCTGGATGAGCGACGAAGCGATCGAAATCCTTACCGAACACCAGGCCAACAACCCTTCCACCGCGATCAAGACCGATCTGGCCCGGGCGTACCTCTACTCGGGCATCATGTACATGGTGATCGGCGAGATTCAGGAGGACTTCGCGTTCTCGGACAAGACCGAGAGCGGTGCGCCCATCGGGCCCGACAACATGTACCAGGTCCTGGATGGGGCGATCGAGAGGTTTTCGACCGCCATTTCCGGCTTCAACGAGGTCGGGGCCACCGACATGGCTCTCCAGGCCAAGGCGCTGCGCGCTCGCGCGAGGCAGTCGAGGGCGATCTGGGACGTGATCAACCCGTCGCCCTCCGGGGATGGGCTGGTTTCTTCCGCCGAAGCCGGCGCGGACGCCAGTGACGTGCTTGCGAACGTCTCCCCCGACTGGACCTACGACCTGACGTTCTCGAGCGCCAGCCGGTCCAACTCCATGGCCTCCTGGGTCAACGACCGCAAGGAGAACCAGATCGACCTGTCGATCGCGACCGTGGACGACCAGAACGACATCAACGGGATCGCGCTGCAGGACCCGATCGATGGCGTCGATGACCCGGCCGTCATCAAGTGGCTGAACCAGTGGAAGGGCGGCAGCTACCTTGACAAGGGCGGCATCTACCCGCCCCTGACGCTTGCATCGGCCAGGATGATGCATCTGATTCTGGCCGAGAATGCGCTCAAGGCCATGGATTCGAGCGCCTTCGCCACCCACATCAACCACATCCGCGCGCTGGACGGCCTGACGCCGTACGACGGCCAGATCTCCGAGATGGAGATGCTCCAGCACACGCGCCGGGTGAACGTGATGCTGCAGGGCCTGCGCCTTGCGGACATGTACCGCTGGGGGCTTACGGATCCGAAGTGGCAGGGCGCCTCCGCCGCTTCGTCCCAGCCCGGCACGATGCTGCCGATTTCGATCATCGAAATCAGGGCCAACTGTCACCTGAACGGACTGGGTTGCGGCGGCTGATCACAAGGGTGGGGGTGCCCTCGGTTCGCCGTGGGTGCCCCCACCGCTGCCGCTTTTCGCCGGTGTCACACAAGCCCGCCGTGAGTCGCGCATCCACAGTGAAGAAGCTGCTCGTCGCCGTTGCCCTGGTCGCCATCTCCGGTTGCGAGATCTTCGAGGACCTTACGCCTCGCAACATCTTCTTCGAGATGAGCGGCGAGGCGGGCCAGCAGGTGCGCGTCATCTACTCGACGCAGTTCGTGGCCGGCGTCAACGAGTTTGGAGTTACCCGGGTCCAGGTCGTCAGGTCGGACACGATCCTTCACGAAGTCCCGTTCACCCGGGCGATCGACATTTCGGTCGATCGGCGCTGGTTCGTGCAGGCGGAGTCGCTGGGGTCCGACACGCTCGAAGTGCATGTGATCGTGGATGTGGACGATCGCAACCTGGTGAACGAGTCCGGCGGGATATTCCCGGGCGAGCCCTGGCACTTCGTCTACGCCTTCAACCAGTTTCTGACACGTGATATCGATGTGGCGTTCTGATCGTGCGGGCGCGCTGCGCCCCCTCCTTTTCGCGGCGCTGCTTTGCGGCCTTCCGCTTGTGTCCGGCTGCTACACCTACCGGCTCGTGGAGGAAGCGCCGGTAGGTTCGGTGGCTCGACTGCGTGTACCGATCCAGTCCGCCATCGTCGATCCCAACGCGCCGCCGGAGACGGTTGCCATCGAAGGGCTGATCATCAGCTTCGGGGATACCATCTCGTTCGAAGCCAGCAATCGGCAGGTCATCGGCGCCTTCCGCGAAGTCGTGCAGTACGACACCCTGCAGGTCGCCCGTGACGGTCTCGCGAGCATCGAGGTGCGCGAGTTCTCGAGGACGCGGAGTGTTGTGCTCGGCGTCGCGGTGACTGCGGGAACCGCAGGCCTGGCCCTGGCGGCGCTCGGCGTCGAGGGTGGGGAGGCCGGGGAAATACCCGGGGAGGGAGGCACGCAGAGCTTTACCGCAGGCCTCGCCGTCGGCGTGGGCGCGCTCGGAAGATTGTTCGGGCGTTAGCGGCCAGCGGCGAACCCTCCATTCCCGTGCCGGGTCGTTCGGGACCAGTGTCCGGGCACCGGCCTTCACGGACGAATCGGCTCGCGTTAGCTTTTAATGCTGCATGGGAGATTCCTCCCCTGTGCCGCAACCGCTACGCAATCGATAACGCTTCTCGGCCGAACGGCGCCTGAGGGGGTGGACCATGGGCGATCTGCTGCAGGAACTCGACAGGGAGCATGTGCGCACCGATCTGCCGAACTTCGCGGCGGGCGACACGGTGCGGGTCCGCTACCGGGTTCGCGAGGGCCGCAAGGAACGAATCCAGGTCTTCGAGGGCGTATGCATCGCCCGGCGCGGCGGGGGCATGGGCGAGACCTTCACCGTGCGCAAGATCTCGGGCGGGATCGGGGTGGAGCGCATATTCCCCTACCTGTCGCCCTGGATCGAGGGCGTCGACGTGGTGCGGCGGGGGCGTGTGAGGCGGGCGAAGCTCTACTACCTGCGCGGCTTGCGCGGGAAAGCGGCGCGCATCCCGGAGAAGCGCACCCGCTGACACCGAACCGGCGATGACGCCGGGACCAGGCGTTGAATCGGGGCTCCGGATCCCGCTCGACTACGAGCGCGGGTTCTGGAGCCGCGGTCTTTCGTGGGTGGCGGGCGTGGACGAAGCGGGGCGGGGGCCGCTGGCGGGTCCGGTGGTGGCGGCGGCGGTGGTTCTGCGCGAAGGGGTCGGCGTGGAGGGAGCGGACGACTCCAAGCGGGTGTCGCGCGAGGAGCGTGAAGAGGTGGCGCAGCGGATCCGGGAGCAGGCGGTCGCCGTCACCGTGGGGGCCGCATCGGCGCGCGAGATCGACGAGATCAACATCCTGAGGGCAACGGCGCGCGCAATGGAGCGGGCGATTCGCCGCCTGCCCCGACACCCCGATCACGTCGTGGTGGACGGTCTTCCGATGCGCGGCCTCGCGTGGGAGCACGACGCGGTGGTTGGCGGCGACGCCCTGGTGCACTCGGTGGCCTGCGCCTCCATCGTGGCCAAGGTGTGCCGGGATCGGCTGATGAACCGCCTCGCTCGCCGCTACCCCGAGTACGGCTGGGAGCGGAACATGGGCTACGGCACGGAGGAGCACCGCGCCGCCATCCGGCGCGTCGGCCCCACGCCCCATCACCGGCTGACGTTCGGGCTGGAGCAACTGGAACTCCGGATGACGGGAGAGGAAGCGGGGCCGGGCCCCTCGGTGTAGATGGCTCGTAGGGCGGGCTGCCATGTATTATTGCGTCGAGCCGGTAGCTCAGTTGGTAGAGCAACGGACTTTTAATCCGTAGGTCGTGGGTTCGAGACCCACCCGGCTCATGAGAGAAGACGCCGCGCGAAGGCTGGCTGCGGCCGAGGGGACAGGGAAGCGGACGGGGCGGGCTGAACAGAGGCGGAGCAAGGGGACAGGCGAAGACGATGGCCGCATCCAGTCGGAACACAAGGCAGCACCGCGGCGTGTGGATCGGGCTTGCGGGCCTGCTCCTGACCGTGGTGCTGGGGTTGGCGTTTCTCGCTCTTCGGGAGCCCCCATTGCCCGAGCTGGCGCCGGTCGAGGTGAGCTGGGAGCCGGCGCCGCCCGTTCAGGGCCATCTCTTTCTCATCCGCGTGACGGCGCCGGCGGTGGACGGCATGGTGTCGGCCGCGGGAGAGGCCGGAGGGGAGGAACTGCACTTCCAGCCGCGCGCGACCGATTCGGCTACCCCCCGGGCGGCCACGGCCGGAGGCGAAGAGGGACTCGCCAACACCATGCTGGTGAGCCTGGCGCCGGTCCCCATCGGAGCCACGGACTCCATCGACGCGTGGGTCACGGCGAGCTACGCCGACGGTCGAACCCAGACCGACTCGCTGCGCATCGCGATCGTGGGGGGCGAGTACGAGCACGAGCGCCTGACGGTGGCGCCGCGCTTCGGGTCGCCGCTGGGCGAGGAGGACCAGGCGCGGCTGCGGAGCGACCAGGCCAAGGCCAACCAGGTGGCGCGCGAGGCGCATGCGACCCCGCGGCTGTGGAGTCCGGAGGTGGTGCTTCCACGCGACTCCCGCGTGACCAGCGGCTTCGGCACCGGCCGCGTGTTCAACGGGCAGATATCCAGCCGCCACATGGGCCTCGACCTGGCGGGGTTCCCCGGCGACACGGTGCGCGCGGCCGCCGACGGGGTGGTGGCGCTGGTGGACGGCTTCCTGCTGGCGGGCGGCATCGTCTACCTGAACCACGGCGCCGGGCTGCTGACCGGCTACTTCCACCTTAGCGGACAACTGGTGGAGGCGGGCGACACGGTCACCGCCGGGACCCCCATCGGACTGGTCGGCGCCACCGGCCGCGTTACCGGCCCGCACCTGCACTGGGTGGTGCGCTACGGCACCACCACCGTCGATCCCCTAAGCCTGCTGGCGCTGTCCGGGATTTGAAGAACCCCGACGTCGTCATCGCCGGCGCCGGCATCATGGGCGCCTCCTGCGCCTGGCACCTGGCCCGCCGCGGGCTGCGCGTGCTGGTGGCCGAGATGGACGTGGCGCCCGCCATGGGCTCGACCGGCAGGAGCGCCGCCGGCGTGCGCGTGCAGTTCACGACCGCCGCGAACATCGGCCTCTCGATGTATTCCCTGCCCGTGTACCGGGAATTCCCGGAGCGCCACGGACACGAGGTCGGCTACCGGGGCATCGGCTACCTGCTGCTGGTCCCCCACGACAAATGGGAGCGGCACCTGGAGTCGGTCGCGCTGCAGAAGAGCCTGGGAGCGCCCGTCGAGGTGGTCGACCCGGCGGAGGCCCAGCGCTACGTCGACTTCGAGACGGAGGGGCTGGCGGGCACTACGTATGGGCCGTGGGACGGGGTGATCGACCCCCACATGGCCACCCACGCCTGGGTGGCGATGAGCCGGGAGCTGGGGGTGCGCTACCGGTTCTCCTCCCCCGTGACCGGGGTGAGGGCGGAGGGGAAGGGGTGGCGCGTCGAGTCCGGCGGCGAAGTCTTCTCGTGCGCGCACTTCGTGAACGCCGGGGGTGCCTGGTCGGGAACGGTCGCGGAGCTGGCCGGGCTGCGCCTTCCCGTGGGGCCGAAGCGCATCAACATCTTTCTCAGCGCACCCGTGCGCGACACGCGCACCTATCCCCTCACCATCGACCTCGCCACCGGCGTGTACCTGCGCAGCGAAGGCGACCGCGTGCTCTTCGGCCTCGACGATCTCACCCAGGCGTACGGCTTCACCGAGGGAGTGAACTGGGACTGGCTCGAGCACGTTTTTCTCACCGGCGTAGAGCGCTTCCCCTGGTGGGAGGACCTCGGGGTCGACCGCCGCGGGAGCTGGTGGGGGTACTACGGCGTCACCCCGGACAACAGCCCGATCATCGGCTTCAATCCGGGCGCCCGTGGATGGATCGACGCGTGCGGCTTCTCCGGGCACGGGATCATGCACGCCCCGGCCACCGGGCTCGCCGTATCGGAGCTGATCGCGGACGGCGAGGCGCACACCGTCGACGTGACCGCCTTCCGCCACAGTCGCTTCGGAGAGGACATCCCCGTCGAGGCCAACATCTTTTGAGGGCAGGGCTGGGGCCGTACATTCCCCGGCGGCGGGTTCCGCCGCCACAACCAACGGGAGAAGAAGTGAAACCAGCCGTGCGGTGGCTCCAGAGCGCGCTCGCCGTCCTCCCGCTGCTGCTGCCGGCGCCGGCAGCAGCCCAGGCTGCCGAAGCGGCGCAGGGCACGGGCAGCGTCTTCGGTCGCATCGTCGACCAGGACACCTTCCAGCCGGTTGCGGGAGTGATGGTCCGCATTTCGGTTCCCGACGGAGTGCTGCAGGAGATCTCGGGGGCGAACGGCACCTTTCTCATCGACGATGTCCCCGTGGGCGAGCGCGTGGTGGTCATGGAGCACATCGCCTATGGCGAGTACGCGCAGCATGTTGGCGTCGAGGCGGGAAGGGACCTGAGGATCGAGGCGTTCATGTCGCCGCGCGCCATCCAGTTCCAGCCCCTCGTGGTCGAGGCGCTCAGCGAGGTCGAGCGCCGCCGCATCAGTTCCGGATTCAGCGTCAACGAGATCCCGGTGGAGGAAATCGAGCAGGCCGCGCGCACCGGCCAGCACCTGGGGGATCTGCTGCGCGGCGGCATGTCCGGCATACGCGTGCGAGGCGGCGCCAGGGGCGGTGGCCGGCTGTGCGTGGAATATCGGGGCAGCGGAGCCGGCGAGTGCGACGAGATCGCAGTGTACCTGGACGGGGTGGCGGTGGCGGATCCCGGGCAGATCTACTCGAGCCTCTCCCTGGACGATATCGAACGTGTTGAGGTCCTCTCGCCCCTTGAGGCGGTGATCCGCTACGGTGACCGCGGCGCGCGCGGCGCCCTCTTGGTCGAGTCGCGGCTTCCAAGCCTTCCAGAGCGGCAAAACCCGTTTCGCACCTCTTCCAGGCGAGGCTGGGACTGGTCGCTGGAAGAGGAGTCGCACCCGTCGGCCAAGGTTTTCGGGAGCACGGTTCTGGCCAACGCGCTGGGCGTGGGGCTCGGGTACCTGACCCTGAAGCAGTGCGTGGGGACCGTATCCACCGACCATGGCACGCAGTTCGACACCCAGTGCGGAGCTCTGACCACGATGGCGACCGGCGTGTTCGCGCTGAGCCTGCCCGGCGCGGCGGGGAGCCTGGCGGCGACGCGCTCCGGGAGCACGGGGCGATCGCGTGGCCGCTTCTTTCACGTCGCGATGGCCGGGCTGATCTCGACCACCGCCGGATACGTGATGCTGATGCACGGGGAGGATCCCGAGTATGACAGCAAAGGCCTCCGCATCGGCGGCATCCTGACGATGACCGTGGGCACGCCGTTGCTGCTGACCATTTCCGATCGCTTCTTCCGACACGGCCGCTGAAGCCCATGAATCGCATCTCGATCCGCCGCGGGCTCGTCGTCTGGCTGGCCGCCACCGTTCTGCCCGCCGCGGCGGAAGCCCAGTCCCTCCCGCTTTCCGAAGCCACCATCGCGGACATCAACGCGGCTTTCGACGCGGGCTCGCTCACGGCGGAGCGCCTGGTCGAACTCTACCTGGCGCGCATCGAGGCCTACGACGACCAGGGGCCGATGCTGAACGCCGTCCTGACGCTCAACCCGCGGGCGCTCGAGAGGGCACGGGCCCTGGACGAGGAACGGCGCACCCGGGGCGCCCGCTCCCTGCTGCACGGCATCCCGGTGCTGCTCAAGGACAACGTCGACACCGGCGACATGCCCACCACCGCGGGGTCGCTCCTGCTGAAGGGTTCGATTCCGCCCGACGACGCGTTCATCGTGCGCAAGCTCCGGGAGGCGGGAGCCATCGTCCTGGCCAAGCTCAACATGAGCGAGTTCGCGTCGGGCGTGCAGCTCAGCTCCATCGACGGGCCCATGCGGAACCCGCACGACCTCACCCGCAACCCGTCCGGTTCCTCCGGCGGGACCGGCGTCGCCATCGCCGCCTCCTACGGGCAGCTCGGGATCGGCACCGACACCGGAGGCTCCGTGCGCGGCCCCTCCACCGCCAACGGCATCGCCGGGCTCAAGCCCACGCACGGGCTGCTCAGCCGGGACGGCATCGTGCCGCTCGCGCTCTCTTTCGACACGGCCGGCCCGATGGCCCGCCACGTCTACGACGTCGCAGCGATGATGAACGTGATGGTGGGCGTGGACCCCGCCGACGAAGCGACGCTGGCCAGCGAGGGGCGCTACGAGACCGACTACACCGCGTTCCTGGACGCGGACGCGCTGGATGGCGCCCGCATCGGCGTCGCGCGCGACTTTCTGGGCTACGACGACGAGGTCGACTGGATCATCGAGGCGGGGCTCGACGCCATGCGCGCCGCCGGGGCGACGGTGGTGGACGTGCGCTACCCGGCGTGGCTGCTCGAGGCCAAGGCCCAGTACTACCAGACCATCCGCTGGCGCGAGTTCAAGCCGCAGATCGAGGCGTACCTCGCCAACCTGGCGCCCGGATATCCGCGCACGCTCGAAGAGATGATCGAGCGTGCCAGGAAGATCCTCGCGGCCCCGCCCGAGGGCGGCGTGCCCAATCCCACGCGCTGGACCCTCTTCGAGCAGGAGCTGAACACCGGCACTCCGGACGACTACCTGTACAGGGCCATGTACGACCACGGCCTGCCGCTGGTGCGCGCCAACCTGGAGGGGCTGCTGGACGCCAACGACCTCGACGCCATCGTCTATCCCACCTCGCCAACCCGGCCCGGGCAGGCGGGGGTCTACCGGGGTTCCTCTTCACCCAACCCTTCGCCGTCCGCGACCAACCTGGCCAACCTGAGCGGGCTTCCCGACCTGATCGTGCCGGCCGGCTATACGAGCAACCGGCTGCCCGTCGGGATCTCGTTCTTCGGCCGGCCCTTCAGCGAGGACCGGCTGTTCGCCCTGGGCTACGCCTTCGAGCAGGCGACGAAGGTGCGCCGCGATCCGGTGCACGCGCCGGCGCTTCCCGGAGAGACGATCCGGCGTTGAGCGCGGCGATCCTCCCCCTCATTCACCAGCCCACCCGAACTCGACTCCGTCGAGTGACCCGGCTCGACGCAAGAGGCAACCCATGACCCCCGCCCCCGACCGCGAGAAGGTCGCCCGCTGGAACGCCATCCTGAAGCCGTACTGGGGACCGGACACCGGAGCCAGCGTTCGCCAGCTGCTGACCTCGGCGATCCCCTTCGTGATGCTCTGGTACGCGACCCTGCGCAGCCTGGAGGTGGGCTACTGGCTGACCCTCCTGCTCGCGATGCCCACCGCCGGGTTCATGATGCGCCTCTTCATGATCCAGCACGACTGCGGGCACGGGTCGTTCTTCCGCTCGCACGCGGCGCGCCAGTGGCTGGGGCGGTGCATCGGGGTCCTGCTCCTGACCCCATACGACTACTGGAAGCGCACGCACGCCTACCATCACGCGCATTCGGGCGACCTCGATTTCCGCGGCTTCGGCGACATCGACACCTTCACCGTGCGCGAGTATCTCGCGTGGCCCTGGTATCGCCGCCTGCGCTACCGGTTCTACCGGCATCCGTTCGTGCTCTTCGTGCTGGGCCCCCTGTTCATCTTCCTCATCAAGCACCGGTTTCCGTGGGATGTGCCGGCGCGATGGAAGCAGGCGTGGCGCGGGGTCTTCTGGACGAACCTGGCGCTGGTGGCCGTGCTGCTGCTGATGGGAGAGACGATCGGATACCAGCGCTTTCTGCTGACCCACGCGCCGGTTCAGATCTTCGCCACTACGGCCGGTGTCTGGATGTTCTACGTGCAGCACCAGTTCGAGCAGACCTACTGGGACAGGCACGAGGAGTGGGACTACTACGACGCGTCGCTCTACGGAAGCTCGTATCTCGTGCTTCCCGCCCCGCTCCGGTGGCTTTCGGCGAACATCGGCTTCCACCACGTGCACCACATGAGCATGCGCATCCCCAACTACAAGCTCCAGCGGGCGCACGAGGAGAACGAGGAGTTCCACGTGGTGCGCGAGGTCCGCGTTCGGGACACGCTGAAGCTCATCAACCTGGCGCTCTGGGACGAGGACAGCCGCCGGCTGATCCGGTTCCGGGATTTGAAGGCGTTGCAGCCCGCCTGATTCAGGCGCTCATCAGCGGGGGCCGTCGGTCTGCGGCTGAATGCGCGGCGCGCTCGGAAGCCCGATGATCGGTCAGCTGGACGAGGAAGCGGCGATGCTTGCCACGACCGCGGCCTGAGTTGCGGCCACCGCCGCCTGAGACGCTGCAACTGCCGCTTTAACTGCCTTCTGAGCGGCAATGGCGGGGTGACCGGCCCCCGCGGTGAAGGGCTCCCCGGCGGTGATGGCCTTCAGGCGCGCCTTGCGCTCCTTGAGTTCCTTGCGCTCGAAATGGATGCGGAGCGAACCGGTGGCGTGGGCCAGGGAGAGCACGACGCCCAGTCCGGCTTCGATGTCGCCATCGCCCATGACGGCGTCCCGCATGCCTGCAATGAGCTTGCGCTCCGGCCCCGGGTCGATGGTCGGATAGAGCTTGCGCCTGAAGACGAGCAGGATCTGCGACTCCTTCGTGCGCAGGATGCCCCGGCGGCAGAGGCCGAGGGCGGTGCGGTGCCGGAGGCGCTTGAGGTTGCCGAAGGTCGATACCCAGGAAGATGCGCGTCGACGCTTCTTCGAATTGCGAACCCTGTCCAGCGCCTCGGCCATGATCTCGTCGCGGGGACGGCCGGTAACCGGCGTTGCTTCCACGAACGCCTTCTTGCTCTCCTCGATGCGGATGACCCCGGCAAGCGCGAGTTCGGCGAGGACGGCTCCGCCCATGGCGAGATTGTAGAAGCCGGCTCGATAGTCCACGGTTCCCTTGCGGTCGCGCAGCACAAGGAGCAGAAGCTGTTCATGCAGATGGAGGGCGTGGCGGGACGATGACATGGGAGGGTGTCCGGGGTGATGGTTGTCGGGTGCGCTCAGGCCCAATACTCCACACTTTGAATGCCTGTTCGCAAGCTCGGGCGATCTGCTGACGAGGAGGATCAGCCATGACCTGGAACCGTGCTCGCAGCCGGCTGGCCCTGGCGGCGCTGGGCGCTGTGATGCCGGGGTGCAGCGAGTTCGATCCCGTGGCCGCGGCGAGGGAACCGTACCGGGTCGGCGCCACCATCGACGTGGGCGCCGCCCCACACGGCATCCGCTTCAGCGCCGACGGCGACACCGCGTACGTGGCGCTGAGCGGGGACGGGCAGATCGGGGTCGTGGACCTCGCGGCCCGATCCGTGGTCGCGCGCTGGGAGGCGGGGGACACGCCGCTCGACCTCGTGCGGGTTGGCGACGGCTGGCTGGTCAGCCAGTTCCGGGACTCGACCCTCATCGGGCTCGACGCAGAGGGACGAATCGTTGATGGAGCCGCATGGAATGTGGGCTCGGGTCCGTCTCTGTTCTCACCGGGCGAGGTCCGGGGCGAGACCTGGATCACGTCCGAGTTCGCGGACCGGCTGTGGGTCGTGGACACGGAGACCGGGGTGCCGGTGCGGTCTCACGAGACCGGCGACCGGCCCTACCCGGCCGATGTCATGTGGGACGGGTCGCACGCCTTCGTCCCCAACCTGGATGCGGGCACGGTGTCCGTGATCGATCTGCTCAACATGGAGACCGACGCCACGGTAGACGTGTGTCCGGGGCCGCCCGGGGGCGCCCTCACGCCCGATCAGGTCACCTACGTTGTGGCGTGCGGCGGGTCGGATGAACTGGTGTTCGTGAACTCGGCTTCGTTTGCGGTCACCGGCCGGGTCCCGGGACTCGGACCGCGGCCCTTTTCGGTGGTCGTGCCGGGCGACGGCCGCTACGCCCTGGCGAACAACGCGGGCGGCAGCACGGTCTCGGTGGTGGACCTGGAGGCGCGGGCGGTCGTGCAGACCATCGAGGTGGGGGAGCAGCCGATCGTGCTGCGGGCGCATCCGGACGGTGAGCGGGTGTTCGTGGCCAACGAGGTGGCGGAGACCCTGGTGGAGTTGATCCCGTCGCCGGCCGACGTCGCCGGTGGTGGCGCGTTGACCTCCGGCGAAGCGGCTGCCGGAGAGGCCGGGCCCTCGTTCGTTCGCAACGAAGTCGTCGTCCTGGGGATGATCCACGACGGGCACACCACCAGCGAGGCCTTCAGCCTCGAAGTCGTGGGGAATCTGGTGCGCGAGATCGATCCCGACTACTGGCTCACCGAGATCCCGCCCAACCGCTGGGAGCGGGCGTGGGCCGAGTACCAGGCGTCGGGCATCGTCGAGGAACCCCGCGTGCGCCTCTTCCCCGAGTACATGGAAGGGCTCTTTCCGCTGACGCGAGAACTGGACTTCGAGGTCATCCCCACGGCCGGCTGGACGGAGCCGATGTCCGATTTCCGGGCGGCGTATCTCGACGCGTATGCGCGGGATCCGGAGCGGGCCGAAGCGTGGGCCGAATACCAGGCCGCGGCCGTGGCCTCGGCCGATGCGCTGGCCGCCGGCGCCGGGGACGATCCGCGCTGGATCCACACCGACGCCTACGACGAAGCATACGACATCCGCATGCAGGTTTACGCCCGTCTGTTCGATGCAGATCTGGGGCCTGGAGGCTGGGACGCCATCAACGCCTCGCACTGGGCCAACATCGAGCGAGCGCTCGACCGGCACGGGGGCGAGGGGGCTCGCTTTCTGCTGACCTACGGCGCGGGCCACAAGGGGCCGTTCCTGCGCGAACTGCGGAGGCGCGACGACATCGTGCTGCTCGAGGTTGCGTCATTCCTGGATCGCCTGGAGAACAGATGAGTCTCCGGCGGCTCGCTTGAGGACGGAGGAAGAGAGATGAGGTGGAGTGGCAGAGGCAACTCGTTGATGGTGGTGCTGGCGGCGGGTGCGGCGGCCGGCGCGGTGACCGTCTCGCCGGGCGGAGCCCTGGCCCAGTCCGAACCGGTTCTCATCCGTGCCGGTACCATCCACACCGCGACCAACGGCACCATACAGGACGGCGAGATCCTGATCCGCGGCGGGGTCATCGAGGCGGTGAGCGCGTCGGTGGATGCGCCAGCCGGGGCCCGCGTGTACGAGGCCGAGGTCGTGATCCCGGGGCTGATCGACGCGCACGCCCACATGGCACTCGACCGCTCCAGCCGGGCGCGCATACCGGGCCCGGTCACCGCCGAGTGGAAGGCGGTGGAGCATGTGAACCTGGACGACCCCATGATCCAGGTGGCGCTCTCCGGGGGCGTGACCTCGCTGATCACGCGTTCCGGGAGCGGCGTCATCTCCAGTGGCCAGTCGGTGGCGCTGAAGATGAAGAGCACGCCGGGGCCGGATATGATCTTCAAGCCCTACGTGGACCTGAAGATGGCCGTGCGCCCGCTCATCAACCTGCGCCCGGGCGAGACGCCGCAGACGGTGATGGGCTGGTACGCCACCGCCGACGACTATTTCCGGCGCGCGCAGGCGTACGTGGCGGAGCAGGACGCGCACGCGGCCGGCGAGGGGCCGGCCCCCGAGCGGGACGAGCGCCTGGAGGCCTTCGCCGCCGTGCTCCGGGGCGAGGTGATGGTGCATGTGCACTCGCACTATCCCAGCGAGGTGATGATGGTGTTCCGCCTGGCGCGCAGGTACGGCTTCTTCGACCGGCTGGCGCTGGCGCACGCGGAGGAGATCTTCCCGATCACGGAACTGCTCGCCGGGACGAACGTCCTGCCGGTGATCGGGCCGATGATGATCGTCCAGTACTACAACGACCCGGAGCCGCTCAACCTGCTGGAAGTGCTGCTGGACGCGGGCGTGTACGCGAGCATCCAGACCGACATGTCCAACCAGCACTTCAAGGACTTCCGCGAGTACGGGGCGTTCCTGGCGCGCCACGGCCTCACCGACCAGCAGGCCCTCGAGGTGATGACCATCAACGGTGCGCGGGCGATGATGCTCGACGACCGCGTGGGAAGCATCGAGGCGGGGAAGGACGCGGACCTGGTGCTGCTCGACGGGCACTTCCTGGACCTGGCCGCGGACCGGGTGGAGCGGGTGTTCGTGGACGGGGAGCTGGAGTACGAGCGCGGCCGGGCGCTCCAGCTCGAGCGGCCGCGCAGCGTGGGGCCCTTCGGCCCGGTGAACGGCGCGGTCACCGCCGGCGACGAGGCCTTCGCCATCACCGGGGCGCACGTGTTCACCGTGAGCGGCGGGGCGATCGAGAACGCGACCCTGGTGGTCGAGGACGGCCGGTTCACCCTGGTGGAGGAGGGAGCGGTCCCGCCGGCGGGCATCCCGGTCATGGATGTGGGGGGGCGGGTGGTGATGCCGGGCACCGTGATCGCGCGCGCCTTCGCCAACGACTGGATCGGCGACCTCAAGTGGCAGGTGCAGAACGACGAGATCACCGCGCCGGTGGTGCCGGAGATGAACGCCC
The DNA here is from genome assembly GCA_009840525.1 of Gammaproteobacteria bacterium. Classification (GTDB taxonomy): domain Bacteria; phylum Gemmatimonadota; class Gemmatimonadetes; order Longimicrobiales; family Gaopeijiaceae; genus BD2-11. The sequence goes on along the minus strand of VXNP01000050.1, from coordinate 18,690 downwards.
TGTACGCCGTCGACCCGTGGTTCCCGTCGTACCGCGTGAACACGGCCATCGGGGTGACCGCCATCCACGTCACGCCGGGGACGCGCAATCTGGCTGGTGGCAACGGGGTGGTAGTGAAGACGCCGGGCATCGACTTCGAGAAGATGGTGCGCCGCGAGCCGGCGAGCATGGTGTTCGCGCTCACGGCCGCGACGCTCCGCGAGTGGTCCGACGAATCCGGGGCGCCGCTCACGCTCTCGAGCGCGTCGGCAATGATCCGGGAGGTCCTCGACGCGGCGAGGGGCTACGCGCAGGCGGGCGAGACGCGGGAGTACGACGCGCGCATGGAGGCGCTGCTGCCGCTGCTCGCCGGGGAGGTGCCCGCCATGATCCACGCGGACCGGGTGGCCGAGATCGAGGCGGCCATGAGCATCGCGGAGGACTACGGGCTGCGGCTGGTCGTCACCGGCGGCGTGGAGGCGCACCGCCTCGCGGACCGGCTGGCCGCGGCCGGTGTGGGCGTCATCCTGGGCAACTCCGGGAGCTACGCGTCGGACATCCGCGGGGGCGGGGAGGGCTGGAGCGTGGAAGGACCGGCGATCCTGAACCGGGCGGGGGTGAAGGTGGCGTTCTACGGTCCGGGGGCATCGCGTCGCGCGGCACCCATCGGACGACTCGGAGGTGAGCCCATCCTCAACTCGGCGTGGGCCTTCCGCAACGGCGTGCCCGAGGTGGACGCGTTGCGCATGGCGACGCTCAACGCGGCCGAGCTGCTCGACATGGACGACCGCATCGGCAGCATCGAGGTTGGCAAGGACGCGGACTTCGTCATCCTGGCAGGCCATCCCTTCGACTACCGCGTGCTGCCGGGGTGGGTGTTCGTGGACGGGAAGCTGGAGGCGGGCGGAGGTTGACGAAGTACCAGACGCAGGCTCGACGGGAGGGCAAGTCCCTCGGCGAGTGGCTGCGGGAGGCCGCGGAGGAGAAGCTGGCGACGGCCCGCCCGCGCAAGTTCACGGTCGAGGAGTTGCGGGAGTTCGCGGCTAAGTGCGACGCGCGTCACCCGCCCGGCGCGCGGGAGCTGGATTGGCCGGAGATCAAGAAGATCCTCGTCGAGACGCGTTATCCGGACTAGGAATCACATGATCTTCGTCGATTCCGATTACTTCATGTCCTTCGTAGGCGCCGACCATCCGCGCCGCGCCGAAGTCAGGGCGTTCTTCGTCGTCATGGCGGAGCGGGACGTGCGCCTTGTGACCTCGGCGGAGGTGCTTCGGGAACTCCTTCACACCTATCTCGAGAGGGACGATCCTCACCTGCTCGAAGCTGCCTTGGGCCTGGTTGACGGGACGGTGGACGAAGTCTGGCCGGTCGAGAGATCCGACGTCGAACTGGCAAGAAACCTGTCCATCCGGTATCCGGGCCTCGAGGCCCGCGATCTGGTGCACCTGGCCTGCTGCATCCGGCGACAGCCGCGCGCGCTGATGACGTTCGACAGAGGGCTGGCCGCGGCGTGGCGGAGCCGGAGCTAGCGGAGCGCGGTGGCCGGTCTGTCGTGATGCCGCTGCTCGACCAGGTCTACTTGTCGCCCCACGCGCCCTTGCGTACCGTGCCTGTGTGGATGGCAGCGCGGTGGCCGAGTTGTCCGCCTGCCGCCGATGACGAGCATCGCCCAACGCACACATCACCCACCGAACTCAGCCGGAGGCCCCACCGATGACTGGACGAACGCGCGCCACGATCGCTACTGGAATCTTCGCTGCCGCGGCTCTCGTCGTCGCGGTTTCCTCACTTCAGGCCCAGTCGGTGACGACCAACCCCTTCCGGCCGGTCTACGGGTGGGGCGAACTCCCTGACGGCAGGGAGTGGGGCTCGACCAGCGCGGTGGAGATTGCGCTGGACGGCAATATCTGGGTCGCCGAGCGGTGCGGCGCGAACACCTGCGTCGGCTCGGATGTCGATCCCATCCTCCTCTTCGACAAGGAGGGGAATCTGCTGCGCAGCTTTGGCGGCGGGATGATCGCCTGGCCGCACGGCATCGACGTCGACCATGAGGGGAATGTCTGGGTGACCGATGCGTGGCGGCCCGGCGCGACCACCACCGGGCACTCGGTGCTCAAGTTCTCCCCCGAGGGCGAGCTGCTGATGACGCTGGGCACACCCGGAGAGGCCGGCGACCCGCCCACCCATTTCACCCAGCCGTCGGATGTCGTGGTGGCGCCTAACGGACAGATCTACGTTGCGGACGCGCACGACCGCACCCGGGGGCGGATCGTCCGCTTTGCGGCCGATGGGACCTACATGGAGACCTGGGGCGAACTTGGCTACGGGCCGAAGCAGTTCCGGGATCCGCACGCCCTGGCCATGGACTCGCAGGGCCGCATCTTCGTGGGCGACCGCTACAACAACCGCATCCAGCTCTTCGACCAAGAGGGCGAGTTCCTCGCCATCTGGACGCAGTTCGGCCGGCCCAGCGGGATCTACATCGACGCCGACGACAACATCTACGTGGCGGACTCCGAGTCGAGCCCGGCGCCCAACCAGTTCACCGGCCAACGCAACGCCGGCTGGGAGAAGGGAATCCGGATCGGCGACGCGAACCAGGGATGGGTCCACTTCTTCCTGCCGGACGACATCTCCAACCCGATGGGGTTCAGCGGTCCCGAGGGGGTTGCCGTGGACGACGAGGGGAACGTCTACGGCGCGGAGGTGAGCCAGCGGCGCATTACGAAGTGGATTCGGTTCAGGCCGTAGCGGGCGAACGAGACGCTGGTCCTCGCTGACAGCCTGATCAACCGGATTCCACAAACGAAGCCCCGTCCCGCTACGAACGCGGGGCGGGGCTCTCGACGGCGAACCCCCGTCCGCCTCAGGCGCTCCGTACCGCCCGCGCCACCAGGTTCTTCACCAGCGGAATCTTGAAGTGGTTGTAGCTGAGCGGCCTGGCGCCCTGCGTGGCCAGTTCGCCCGCCTCCGCGGCGGTGCCCTCGTTTGGCACGCGGCCGCGAACGAGGTCCTCGACGTCGGTGAGGCGCCGGGGGACGCACTCCACCGCGCCCACGACGATGCGTGAGTCCTCGATGCGCCCGTCGGCTACCCGGAAGGCCGCGGCTACGTTAACCAGGGGGAAGTCCCAGGTCTTGCGGTCCGCGACCTTCTCGAAATGGAAGCGGGCGCCCGCCCACCGGCCCGGGATGCGCACGGCGGTGAGCAGATCGTCGGGGTCGAGCACGGTCATGCGGGTGATGTCCACGCCGGGCGGCATGAAGAATTCCCCGGCGGGGATCACCCGCTCGCCGCGGGCGTTGCGCACCACCATCTCCGCGTCCAGCGCCACCAGCGCCGGGGCCGAGTCCGACGGGGTCACCGCCACGCAGCGGTCCGCGCCGAAGAGAGCGTGCTCGCGGTTCATCGCGTCCGGTGCGCCGGCGTAGCAGACGTTTCCCCCTGCCCGGTAGCAGGGCATGCCGTAGCGGTAGTACCAGCAGCGGGTGTCCTGGCAGATGTTGCCGCCAAGCGTCCCGCCGTTCCGGATCTGCGGGCTCGCGACTACGCTCACCGCCTCCGCCAGCAGCCCGTAGCGCTCGCGCACCAAGGGGTCGTTCTCGACGTCGGTCAGGCTGGTGGTGGCGCCAATCTCGATGCCGTCGCCGGTCTCGCGCACGCCCTTCAGTTCGTCGAGCCCCTCCAGGTCGACCACCACGGAAGGCTGCTTGCCGCGGTTCTTGAACCAGTCGAAGCTGTCGTAGCCGCCTGCGAGCGCCCAGGCGTCGCGGCCGTGCTCCCGCAGCAGATCCAGCGCCGATTCGACATCGGTCGGCTGTACCAGATCGAAGTGGGGCATCATGTCCTTCATCATGGGGATCCCCCCGGCCTCGGATGGTCTCGTTGCGAGAGACGGCGATGCCAGCGCGGCATCCTTATCCCGTCCATATGGACCAATCTTGCGGGTTCAACCCAGCGGCGCAAAAAGGCCGGTGATCCGGCGCGAGAACGCAGACCCCGTGCCTCACTCAGCCTCGACGCCCTGGCATGCAGTAGCCCGCCGCGCGCTCGTTGGCCGCCCGCCGCCCGGCGGTTCAATCCCTGCCGGGGAACAGGCGCGTGACGACGCCCCGCAGGATGCAGACAAGTCCGATCCCGCCGATGGCCAACGTCGCGTCGCGTGGGATCCAGTCCCAGAACCGGTCGAGCAGGCCGCCGGAGGAAGCGACGGCCCCGACGATGAACACCGGCCACCAGGACTTCAAGAACTTCATTGTCGCTCCCTCGGTCCTGTCTTTGCAGACGTGGTCGATACCGATCTCGGTCCGCGGCCGAGGGCTTCTCCGATGCCCGGGCGCCTGCCCTCGATCACTGGGTGTTGACCTGCAGCGGCCGATGCGGCGGGGGCTGCCGGGCCACGGCGTTCACGATCATGTCCGGGACAACCGGGATGCGGTTGAAGTAGTGCCCGCCGAGCGCATCCGAGATGGCGCACAGCAGAGCCGCCCCCGAGCATCCCATGAGGGGTTCGCCCACCCCCTTCGCTCCCACCGGGTTTTGCGGGTCGGTGATGTCGGTGGCGTCCCAGTCCATCTGCGAGGGCACGTCCAGGTATGAGGGCGGCTTGGCCTGGTGGAAGCCGATGTTGCCGGCCACCCCGTAGCGCGTGTCGTAGACGTGGCGCTCCAGGCACGCCATCCCGAACCCCATCACCGCGCCGCCTCTCACCTGGGCCGCCAGCCCCATGGGGTGCACCACGGTGCCGCAGTCGGCCACGCCCAGGTAGTCGATGATCTCGTACATGCCGGTCTCGAGGTCCAGTTCGATCTCGATGAAGCCGGCGGCGAGCGCGGGCACGACATCGTTGCGCGGGAGGTTGTCGCGGGCGACGCCGATCAGGCCGCTGCCCGCCAGATTCTGCACGGAACGCCTGGTGATGTCGTTCAGGTCGTCGGGGAACTCCTCGCCGCTGAAGCGGCCGCCCAGCTCGATGGCACGCGCCGCCGCCCTTGCGTGGGTGATGCGGCGCGAGGGGTTGGCGCGCGCGAAAGTCACTTCGTCCCCGATGTCGTAGTCGTCCGGCGAGCCGCCCAGCTCGATGGCCGTGATCGCCTTCAGCTTCTCCACCGCGTCCGCACCCGCCGCCCAGCCGGCGCGGGTCATGGTGAAGGTCGTGTTGCTGCCCACCTGCGCGCTGCTCGAAGCGAGATTGCGCGAAGTGTCGCCGCGCACCAGCTCGACGTTTTCCCAGTCGTACCCGAGCATCTCCGCAGCGACGCGCGAGGTGGCCGCGTAGGAATACGTCCCGAGGTTGCCGACCCCGGTGTGGATGTGCAGCCTGCCGTCCGGCGCGATGCGCAGCAGCCCGTCCTGGCCGCTGTTGCCTGCCCCGTGATAGGCTTGGCCGATGCCCACCCCGGTCACCCGCGACCCCTGGCGCCGGCCGCTGCGGGCGCGCCGCTCCTCCCATCCGAAGCGCTCCGCGCCCTGGGCCAGCGCTTCGCCCAGGTGAGCGCTGGTGACCGGCACCTGGCCTCCGCCGTAGAGCGAATTCGAGTCGGGGGCGTTGATGCTGCGGATGGCAAGCTGATCGATGCCCAACTCGGCGGCGGCCTTGTCGAGCAGAGGCTCCACCGCGCACGCGATCTGGTTCTGGCCCGGACCCCGCTGCGCGCCCCGAGCGGGCGTGTTGGTGAGCACCGGAATGCCGCGGAAGCGCATCGCCAGCGGCGTGTAGACGATGGTGACGGCGCCGGCGGCGCTGTTGAAGTCGCCGAAGCCGCTGTTGGGCCCGTTCTCCTGCACGATGAAGAGGTCGACCGCGCTGACGCGCCCGTCCGGGCGGAAGCCCATGCGGATGCGCCCTTGGAAGCCGGCCCGCGCGGAGCCGATGGCGTACTCCTCGGCCCGGCTGATGCGCATCATCACCGGCCGGCCCGTCTTGCGGGACATGTGCGCCGGCACCGACATGACCGGGTAGGCGCTTCCCTTGGACCCGAATCCGCCCCCGCAGTATTCGCCCACGAAGACCACGTCCTCGGGCGGGACGCCGATATAGCGCGCGAGCCCGTTCAGCGTCGCGCTCTGGCTCTGGCTCGAGCCGAAGACGTGGCACCTGCCGTTCTGCCAGTAGGCCATCGCCGTGCGCGGCTCCATCGAATGATGCGATGTGCCGGCGGTGACGAAGGTTTCGTCGAGCACCAGCGCGGCGTCGCGGAAACCGGCTTCGACATCCCCGTAGGACCACTCGGTGGTGACCTCGCCCATGGGCAGTTCACCGTCGGTGGCGGCGGCGAAGTCCTCCTCGGTCCATTTCACCTCGCGGATCCCCTCGCCCCGCTGCGAGGTGTTGCCCTCCGTGCGCGCGTTGGGGCCGCCGGGGCGCAGGCTCTCCAGCGGATCGACCACGAAGGGCAGCGGCTCGAGATCGAGCTTGACCTTCGCAATGGCGTCCTGGACCGTCGTCTCGTCGACGGCCGCCAGCGCGGCAATCGGCTCGCCCACGAAGTGGGGCGTGTTGGTGAGGATGGGGTTGCCGGGCGCCTCGATCTCGGGCACCTCGTCCGCGGTCAGGATGGCGACCACGCCCTCCATCGCGAGCGCCTCCGACGCGTCGATGGAGCGCACCTGCGCGTGGGGCATCGGGCTCGTGATGAGCCGGCAGAAGAGCATGCCGTCGGCGCGGAAATCCTCCGCGTAGCGGGCTCTGCCGGTGACCTTGGCGATGACGTCCGGGGGCGCGAAATCCCCGCCGATGAGCTCAGCCATTGGACACCTCCTCGGCGACCGCCTGCCCGTTTGCGGCGGCGCGCATGACCCCGTTCAGGTAGTGGTCGTAGGCCCCGCACCTGCAGAGATTGCCGGACATCGCCCTGCGCGCCTCCTCGCGGGTGGGGTTGGGGTTGGCCTCCAGCAGCGCCGCGGCCGCCATGACCTGTCCCGGCGTGCAGAATCCGCACTGGGGACCCAGCTCGTCGATGAAGGCCTGCTGCACCGGATGCAGCGTCCCGTCCGCGCTCTCAAGCCCCTCAACCGTGACCACCTCGCGCGTCCGCACCCGTTGCGTGAGCGTCGAGCAGGAGTAATGGGCGACGCCGTCGATCATTACGGTGCAGGCGCCGCACTCCGCCCGGTCGCAGCCCAGCTTGGTGCCGGTGAGCCCCAGCTTGTAGCGGAGCGTCATCGCCAGCGTCTCCTGCGGCAGCACGTCGACGCGCCGGGTCTGTCCATTGACGTTGATGGAGACCAGGCGCGGAACGCTGGCACGCGCGGACGTCGCCGCCGGACCCGAAAAGTAGGCGAACGCCGACACCGAAGCGCCGGTCGCGATGACCCCCTTGATGAACTGACGGCGGGAGACGTTGCCGCGCCCGGGGAGGTTCGCCAGAAAGCCTTCCCAAGCGGCATCTTCGGCGGGTGGGACGCCGGGATGCGCGGACGGGTCGATGGTGGATGACCTCTCGGCCATGTGTCCTGCCTCCTGCTCCGGTCCACGGTGGGATGTGCTCTTGATCGTACGCTGGCGCAAGACTCCGGACAACCGCAGTTTGCTCGCGGATTCACGACCGCGCCGAAGCGCGATTCCCGGCCCCTTTCCACGAGAATGGAGTCGGTTCGATCCGATGAGGCTAGGCCACGAAACGAGAGGCCCTTAACGCGATGAACACCCGCGCCATCCTCATCGGGCTGATCCTCGGGCTGGGGCTCGGAGTTGCCGCCTCCGCGACCGGGTCTCCGGCGCTGTTGCAGGCGGCCGAGGCGGTCGAGCCGCTGGGGGCAGTGTTCCTGCGCGCCATTCAGATGGTCGTCATCCCGCTGGTGGCGGCGGTGGTGTTCGTGGGCGTGGCGCGGATCGGGAACCTGCGCAGGCTGGGCCGCCTCGGGGGGCTGGCGGTGGGCTTCTTCTGGGTCACGACGCTTCCCGCGATCCTGATCGGGATGGGCGTGATGGGGCTGGCCCTCACCTTCACGACGCCGGTGCCGCCGCCGACGCCCGTGACGGATCTGGACACAGCGACGCCGGGGGTGGTGGACTTTCTCGTCAATCTCGTGCCGAGCAATCCCGTCCAGGCGGCGGCTGACGGGTCACTGCTCTCGGTGCTGATCTTCGTTGTCCTGCTTGCGGCGGCGGCGACAACGCTGCCGGCGGAAAAGCGCGAGGCGCTCACCTCCCTCGCCGAGACGCTCGGGGACGCGCTCATCAAGCTCATGACCTGGATCCTGTGGACGGCGCCCGTGGGCGTCTTTGGCCTCGCCGCGCCCGTGGTCGCGCAGACGGGGTTGGCGATGCTTCAGAACCTTGCCGTCTTCATCGTCGCAGTGGTCGTGGGCTTCTTTATCCTGAAGGGCGTCGTGCTGGTGCCGCTGGTCTGGCTCCTCGGCGGGATGAAGCCGGGGCGGTTCGTGCGCGGGACCGTGGGCACCTACACGGTGGGCTTCACCACGACGACGTCGGTTGGGACGCTGCCGATGATGCTCCAGGAGGCGGAGAAGCTGGGTCTTTCGAAGAGCACCTTCTCGCTGGTCCTGCCGCTGGCGGCCTCGATCAATCGTCCGGGCAGCGCGCTCTTCCAGAGCACGTCGCTGGTCTTCCTCGCCGCCATGTACGGGGTGCCGCTCGACGCGGGGCTGATCGCGGCAGCCGTGCTGGCGATCTTCCTCGCCTCGATGACGGTCGCCCCGGTGCCCAGCGCCAGCATCGTGACCATGGCCCCCGCGCTCGACGTGGTGGGCGTGCCGGTCGCCGGGCTCGGCATCCTGCTCGGCATCGACCGCGTGCCGGACGTGTTCCGCTCCGCGACCAACGTGATCGCCCACATGGCGGCGGCGACCACGGTGGATGGTTTGACGGGGGGAGGGGGCGTGCGGACGGACACCTGATCCTGACCTCCTGCTGCAGCTTGACGCACCCCGACTCGTCTACCGAATCTTCGGGCCGCCGCCCACGCGGGCGGATGATTCACGCTCGACCCAGTTGCAGTGAACCCCGTCATCATGGACATCGAAGGCTCTCCTGCTCACAGTTTCGAACTCGATGCACCCGAGTCCCCGAGGCTCCGGGGCCGCCTGCGGTCCTTGCCGGTTCGGCACCGGGCATGCCTCGAGCGCATGTTGGCCGCGGTCGTCGAGGTCGACGGCGTCGTCGGCCTGGCGGTGGGTGGTTCGTTCATCGCGGGCGAGATCGACGAGTTTTCCGATCTCGACCTCGTGCTCGCGGTGGAACCGGGGGCTTGGCCGGAGATCCTCGACCGACGGCAGGCGATCGCCGCCGAACTCGAGCCCTCGTTCCTGGCGGGCTTCACCGGAGAGCACGTCGGTGAGCCGCGCCTGCTCGTATGCCTCTATGGTCCTCCGCTCCTGCACGTGGACCTGAAGTTCGTTTCGCTTGACGACGCGCACGAGCGGATCGAGGACCCCGTCATCCTGTGGGAGGTCGACGGCTGCCTGAGCGCTGCGTTCGCCCGTGCCGCTCCCTGTTACCCGGCTGTGGATCCGGACTGGATCGAGGCGCGGTTCTGGATCTGGGCGCATTATTTCGCCGACAAGATCGAGCGCGGAGAGATCTTCGAGGCGCTGGATGGACTGACGTTTCTGAGGGCCGTGGCGCTGGCTCCGCTGGCGTTCCTCGGAGCCGGTGTCGAGGCCACCGGCGTGCGCCGGATCGAGGACCGGCTTCCCGCGTTCGCGACCGATCTCGAACGGACGGTCGGAGGCGTCAACGCCGCGGCGTGCGTGGCCGCGCTCGAATCCGCGATCGAACTCTACACCGAGCTTCGGAAGGCTGCCGCAGCGCGGGGCGATGTCGAAGCGAGCCCTGTCGAACGCGAAGTTCGAGCATACGTGGAAGGGCTTCGCGGGAGGCTGGGCCTCAGCGACCGCGGAGCGTAAGCCCGGTTCGGCGAGCCCCCCTCCCCAACATCACTCGTACATCATCCCCGGCACCTTCCCCAGGAGCCGCGCGTACACCGTGAGCGCACCCCGGTGGTGTGCCGTGTGATCCACGAGGGGCACCACAATGGCGGAACGGGACGCGCCCGGCATGATGCGGTCGTCGGGGATCGGGGCGGCGAGGTCCTCGTCCGAGGCCGCCTCGAAGGTCGCGATGGCCTTCTCGAATGCGCGGTCGAGCCATGCGACGGCCTCCTCGAGCGTCCCCACCGCCCGGGCCGCGGCGATCAGGCCCTCGAAGTCCATGTTCCACCCCTCCCCGAAGGCACCGTCCACGAACCACTCGACCGAATCCGCGGCGTGCGCGATGTGGCCGGCGACGGTGTAGAGTTCGGGCTGGGGAGCGAACCCGGCGTCTTCCTCATCGAAGATCGAGATCATCTTCCTGATGTACCCGTGGGACGTTTCCAGCTGTGCGACGAGTTCGGCGGCCTGCGACATGGGCGTTTCTCTCTGGTGAGGTGTGGGTTCGCGGAAGGGCGGCCAAGTCTAGCCTCGCCCTGGAGACTCCTCCAGCCCGAATCCCGTTAGCTTTCCGCCGCCATGAACCCGCACGAGACCCCCAAACCGCCACCGGCACACGCGTCCGAAACCTGGTGGGACCTCCTCGTCCACGCCGTACGGGGCACCGGCGGCGATCCCACCCACGGCCCCATCCGGCGCGCCGTCATCCTTCTGGCCGTGCCGATGGTGCTGGAGATGTTGATGGAGTCGCTCTTTGCGGTCGTCGACATCTATTTCGTCTCCCGGCTGGGGAACGAGGCCATGGCGGGGGTGGCGCTCACCGAGTCGGTCCTGTCGCTGATCTACACGGTCGCGATAGGGCTGAGCATCGGGGTCACGGCCGTCGTGTCGCGCCGGATCGGCGGAGGCGACAGGGAAGGGGCGTCGCGCGCGGCCGCGCAGGCCGTCCTGCTGGGACTCGCTCTGGCGCTCGTGTTCGGCATCGCCGGGGTGGCGTTCGCGCCGGATATCCTGCGGATCATGGGCGGCGACGAGAGCGTGGTGGCCACGGGGGCGCCCTACACGCGCATCATGCTCGGTGGCAACGTCGTCATCCTGCTGCTTTTCCTGCAGAATGCGGCTTTCCGCGGGGCAGGCGACGCCGCGATCGCGATGCGCGTGCTCTGGATCGCGAACGGGCTCAACATCGTCCTCGATCCCCTGCTCATCTTCGGCCTCGGGCCGTTCCCGGAGATGGGGGTGCAGGGGGCCGCGGTCGCGACGACGATCGGTCGGGGAACGGCGGTGCTGGTGCAGGTCTACACGCTCTTCCGCCTAGGCGGCAAGCTCCGCATCCTGGCTGCGCATCTGCGCATCCAGCCCGCGCTCATGGCTCAACTGGTGCGGCTTTCGGGGACGGGGATGCTCCAGACCTTCATCGCAACCGCGAGCTGGATCGGCCTCATCCGCGTGACGGCGCTGTTCGGGGCCGAGGCGCTGGCGGGCTATGTGATCGCGATCCGAATCATTCTGTTCGCCATTCTTCCCGCGTGGGGACTGTCCAACGCGGCGGCGACGATGGTCGGGCAGGGGCTCGGGGCGGGGGACCCGGAGCGCGCCGAGCGCGCGGCATGGATCTCCTGCAAGATGAACCTCGCCTTCCTCGGGGCGGTCAGCGTGTTCTTCATCGCCTTCGCGCCGGGGATCGTCGGGCTGTTCGGTGGGACCGGGGGGGCGTCGGCCGTCGGCGTGACCGGCCTCCGCATCGTGTCGATCGGGTTCGTCTTCTACGCCTACGGAATGGTGCTCACGGCGGCGTTCAACGGGGCGGGCGCGGTATGGACGCCGACCATCCTCAACTTCTTCTGCTTCTGGCTTTGGGAGATCCCGCTTGCCTGGGCCCTGTCGCTTCCCGGCGGACTCGAGACCACCGGCGTGTTCATCGCAATGACGGTATCGTTCTCGACGCTGGCGGTGGTGGCCGCGGTGCTGTTCAGGCGCGGGCGGTGGAGGCAGGCGGTGGTGTAGGCGCGGGCTGTCGGTGACAGCGGGCCGCCCGCCGTAGTAGATTCCGCGCCATGCGAGGACTTCTCTCTTCCGGACATCCGGTAATCTCCGAGGCTGGGGCCGAAATCCTACGTGCCGGGGGAAACGCCTTCGACGCCGTCGTGGCTGCGGCGTTCACCAGCACGTTTGTGGAGCCCACCATGGCGAGCCTCGCGGGAGCGGGCTTCGTGCTGGCGCGCACCTCCTCGGGGGAGGAGATCCTCTTCGACTTCATCGCCGCCACGCCGGGCCGGGCGCACCCCGGCCCCCCGGAGGACGGTGATCGCGACTTCTACCCGGTGGACATCCTCTTCGGGGATATCCCGCAGGAGTTCACCATCGGGCTGGCGTCCGCTGCGGTTCCCGGCACCCTGAAGGGACTGGTGCACGTGCACCAGCGCCTGGGGCGGCTGCCGCTGGCGGAGGTGGTCGCGCCCGCCGTCGCCGCCGCACGGGGCGGCACCGTCATCACTCCGTTCGTGTCGGACTCGCTACAACTGATGTTCCCCGTGCTGCGGGATTCGCCCGCGGGCACCGCCCTCTTTCTGGATGACGGAAGGGTCCTGGCCGCGGGCCGGCTGCACCGCAACCCGGAGATGGCCGACTTCCTGGAAACCCTGCCGCGCGATCCGCGGGGGTTCTACGGCGGGGACCATGCGGAGACCATCGAACGCGACATGCTCGAGGGCGGCGGACTCATGACGCGGGCAGATCTCGAACAATTCGAGGTCGTCGAACGCCGTCCGCTCTCGGTGGCCTATCGTGGACGGCGCGTCCTCACCAACCCGCCCCCGGCGCTGGGCGGATCGCTGATGGCGCTTCGCCTGCTGCTGCAGGAGGAGACGGATTTGTCGCGCTGTACCTGGGGAAGCCGCGCGCACGTGACCGCGACGGCGCGGGCGCTCGAACAGGCGGTCCGCCTCCGGGGAGGAGAGGCGGTCCCGCGCGATCCCGCGCACGCGGAGCTTCTGGAGGGCGTCCATGCTCCGTTGATCCACGCCGTGCATGGCACCACCCATCTCAACGCCTCCGACGCCGAGGGCAACGTCGCCGCGCTCTCGATGTCGAACGGGTCCGGATCGTCGTACTTCCTTCCCGGAACCGGCATTCACTTCAACAACATGATGGGCGAAGTCGATCTTCACCCCGCCGGACTCGACGCCTCGGAGCCGGGGGACCGGGTGGCGTCGATGATGTCGCCCACTCTGCTCCTGGAGGGAGACCAGGTGCTTGCCGCGCTCGGCACCGGGGGCAGCAACCGAATCCCGTCGGCGGTATTCCAGGTGGTCTCGTCCCTCCTCGACATGGGACTCTCGCCAGACCAGGCGTCCAATTCCCCGCGCATGCACTTCGATGGCGAACAGCTCCAGATCGAGCCGGGGTTTCCGGAGCAGGCGATGGAAGCGCTCGCGGAGGAGTGGGATTTGTCGCTCTGGCCTGAGCAGAGCCTGTACTTCGGCGGGGTGCATGTGGTGGCGCCGCGCGTGGGGCGGTTCGGCGGTGATCGGCGCCGGGAGGGTCACGGGACCCGCGTGGGTTAGGATGGCCCGTCGCCCTGCTGCCGATGGGCCGACGGAAGACGACGTTCCGGGCGGCCCGGATCAGGGATCGGGCAAGAGTTCCATCGTGGTCGTCACGTTCGTCTCCATCGTCATCCCGGCCATGTTCATGTCGAAGCTGGCGCGGGTCGACTGGCTCCGGAATCGGCCCTCGGCGAGGTCCACGACCATGGTGCCGGTCATGGTTCCGGTGGCCGTCATGCCCCCGCCTGCCACCGCCATGTCCATTTCGATCGGCCCCTCGAACGAGAGGGTTGCGAGGCTTCCATCCACCCCGACGAAGGTGTACGTCGTTACGATCCCCATGGACATCGATCCCCCGGGACCCATGGGCAGCTCCATCGGCACGTCCTGGGTCCACGAATCCCCTGGGCTGACCTCCTCCTCGGGAAGTACGAAACTGCTCGATTGCTGGAGGAGGTCCTCCGGGTTGAATCCGGCGATCGCCGGCATGCCGTCGGTGTCGATGACGCCGAGCACCCGGCCACGTGTATCCATTTCCGTGGTGATCGTGATCCCTGAAAAGTCCGGCATCTCCATGCCGGGCACGGGCGTTGGCATCGCCGTGGAGGTCGAGTCGATGGTCGTCCGGAACCGGATCACCTCGTCCACCACGCCGACGACGCTCCGCGTCTGATACGTGCGCATGGTCATGATTGGGCTCGACGGCATCATCGGGCTCTGCACTTCCGCCTGCGTGAAGTGGGCGTAGCGGGATACCTGGCCCTCGGGTGGCGCCAGCCTCAGCAGGATGGGCGTGTCGAGCGGTTCAGCAGGTGTGGGCGGATCCTGCCCGTATGAGGCGAGCGGGGTCGAGAACAGGAAGGCCGCGGCGGCGGCGGCCATGCACCATGCTGATTTCATCGATCCTCCTGGCGTTGCAGAGATCGCGATCTGGGGAAGCGCGCCGTCGGGAGAAGGGCGGACTCCTCGTTCACCGATGCCAAGGCGTGTACGGAGGCCCGAATCCCGATGGGCGCCCGCACGGTATCTTAATATCGGTTGCCGGTGTCGGGCATCCGGGTTACGGTTCGCGAACCGTCCGACAACGGCGATGACGCAACCGTCCATGCCGTCCGCGAAGGTCTGCTGACAGTCGCGTCGCTTCACGTTCCGCAAGGGGGACAGAAGAAGGGGATGAGGCTGCCCTTCCACCCGATCGTCGCCGACTGGTTCACCGAGACGCTGGGGCCGCCGCTCCCGGCCCAGGAGCGTGCCTGGGCAGCCATCCGCGACGGCCGCCACACGCTCCTCGCCGCCCCGACCGGGTCCGGCAAGACCCTGGCCGCCTTCCTGAACGCCATCGACGAGCTGCTGCGTGAGGGGTTCGAGCACGGGCTCGAAAGCGAGGTCCGCGTCCTCTACATCTCGCCCCTCAAGGCGCTCAGCGCGGACATCCACAAGAACCTGGAAGAGCCGCTCGCCGCCATCCGCGAGCGCGCCGTCGGCGCGGGGCTTCCCGCGGTTCGCATCCGTTCCGCGGTACGCACGGGGGATACGCCATCTTCGCGCCGGGCCGCGATGCTGCGCACGCCCCCGCACATTCTGGTCACCACGCCGGAGTCCCTCTACCTGCTCCTGACCGCCGAGCGCAGTCGCGCGATGCTCGGCACCGTGCGCACGGTGATCGTGGACGAGATTCACGCCGTGATCGATTCGCGCCGCGGATCGCACCTGGCGCTCAGCCTGGAGCGGCTGGGGCACGTGGCGGGCCGGCCCCTGCAGCGCATCGGGCTTTCGGCCACCCAGAAGCCGGTCGGCGAGGTCGCGCGCTTCCTGCTGGGGAGCCAGAACCGGGATGCGGAGATTGATCCGGAGCGCTGCGAGATCATCGACGCGGGACACCGGCGCACCATGGACCTGGCCATCGAGGTGCCGCCATCGCCGATGGAAGCGGTGATGTCGCACGAGGTATGGTCGGAGGTCTACGAGCGGCTGACCGAGTCGATCGAGGCCCACAGGACCACGCTTGTCTTCGTCAACACGCGCCGGATGGCCGAGCGGCTCGCGGCCCGGCTGACCGACCGGTTGGGGGAACAGGCGGTCACGGCGCACCACGGGAGTCTCTCCAAGGAAGCTCGCCTGTCCGCCGAGGACCGGCTGCGCGCGGGCAGCCTGAAGGCGCTGGTGGCCACGGCGTCGCTCGAGCTCGGCATCGACATCGGGCACGTGGACCTCGTGTGCCAGATCGGCTCGCCGCGCTGGATCTCGACCCTGCTGCAGCGGGTGGGGCGCTCCGGCCACACCGTGCGCGGCACTCCGAAGGGCCGCCTGTTCCCGCTCTCTCGCGACGACCTCGTGGAGTGCGCGGCGCTCCTGCGCGCGGTGAACGAGGGGGAGTTGGACCGGCTGGTCATGATGCCGCAGCCGCTCGACGTGCTGGCGCAGCAGACCGTGGCCGAGTCCGCGTGCGAGTCCTGGTCGGAGGATGAACTCTTCCGCCTCTGGCGCGGCGCGTACCCGTACCGCGAGCTGGCGCGCGAGCACTTCGACGAGGTGGTGCAGATGGTGGCCGAGGGCTTCGTGACCCGGCGCGGTCGGCGCGGGGCCCTGGTTCACCGGGACCGGGTCAACGGGCGCATCAAGGGCCGGCGCGCGGCCCGCCTCACGGCGATCACGGCCGGCGGCGCCATCCCCGACAACGCCGACTACCGGGTGGTGCTCGACCCCGACGAGACCTTCATCGGCACGCTCAACGAGGACTTCGCCATCGAGAGTTCCGCGGGCGACATCTTCCAGTTGGGCAACACCTCCTGGCGCATTCTCCAAGTCAATTCCGGGACGGTGCGGGTGGCGGACGCGCACGGGGAGCCGCCGACGATCCCGTTCTGGCTGGGAGAGGCACCCGGGCGGAGCGCCGAACTGTCGACCTCCGTGGCCCGCCTGCGCGCCGACGTCGAGGTGCATCTTGACGGGGAGGACGAGGATGCTGCCGCGAAGTGGCTCGAAGGGCTCGGGCTTTCGGATTCTGCCGCGCGTCAGATCCAGCACTATCTGCGGGAGGCGAAGCACATCCTCGGGGCACTGCCCACGCAGGACACGCTGGTGCTCGAACGCTTCTTCGACGAGGCCGGGGGCATGCAGATGATCCTGCACGCGCCCTTCGGCTCGCGCGTGAACCGGGCGTGGGGGCTGGCGCTGCGCAAGAAGTTCTGCCGGCAGTTCAACTTCGAGCTCCAGGCCGCGGCCACGGAGGAAGGCGTGCTGCTCTCGCTCGGGCCCCAGCATTCCTTCCCGCTGGAGGATGTCTTCCGCTATGTGCACCCGGACACGCTCGAGCGGACGCTGGTGCAGGCGCTGATCGACTCGCCGGTCTTCCCGACGCGCTGGCGCTGGAACGCGACCATCTCGCTGGCGGTGCTGCGCAACCGGGCGGGGCGCAAGGTGCCGCCCCAACTGCAGCGCATGGAGGCCGACGACCTGATGGCGGCGGCCTTTCCGGACGCGGCCGCGTGCCTGGAGAACATCGGCGGCGACCGCGAGATCCCGGATCATCCCCTGGTGCGCCAGACGATGCGCGATTGCCTGGAAGAGGCGATGGCGATGAGTGAGCTCGACGCCGTGCTGCGGCGGGTGTTCGCCGGGAAGATTCGCTACGTCACGCGTGACACCCCCGAGCCCTCGGTGCTCAGCCACGAGATCCTCAACTCGGCCCCGTATTCGTTCCTGGACGATGCCCCGCTGGAGGAGCGGCGCGCGCGGGCGGTGCAGACCCGGCGCGCGTTCGAGCCGTCGTCCGCGGATGAGTTGGGCGCGCTCGACCCGGCGGCGATCCAGCGCGTGCGCGAGGAGGTTTGGCCCGATCCGCGCGATGCGGACGAACTGCACGACGCGCTGTTGACGGCGGGAGTGCTGACGGCCGCGGAAGGAGAGCAGGGAAACCGGGCCGCGGAAGGGGGTGGGCGTTCGTGGCAGGCCCTCTTCGAGGAACTGTGCGCGACCGGGCGGGCGGGGCGGCTGGAGGTGGGTGGGGTCGGCAGTTCGGTCGATTCGGACGCCCTCGCCTGGTGGGTGAGCGCCGAACGGCTGCCGGAGGTGCTTGCGGTGGCCGGTGCGGAGGTGCGGCTCGAGCCGGCCCTGACGCCCCCCGCCGACCTGGCCGCGCGCGAGTGGAGCCGGGAGGAGGCGGTGCGCGAGCTGGTGCGCGGGCGGCTTCAGTTGTGCGGCCCGGTGACGGCCGGCGAGATGACCGATGCGCTCGCGGTGGGCGAACCGGAGGTCGACGCGGCGCTGCTCGCGCTCGAGGCCGAGGGCTTCGTGCTGCGGGGGGCGTTCACCAGCCCGGACGCGGGGGTGGAGTGGTGCGAGCGCCGCCTGCTCGCCCGCATCCATCGCTACACCCTGAACCGGTTGCGGGCGGAGATCCGGCCGGTGTCGCAGGCCGACTTCATGCGTTTCCTGTTCGCGTGGCAGAGGGTTGCCGAGGGCGAGCAGGCCGCAGGGGTGGAGGGGCTGGCCGGCGTGCTCGCCCAGCTCGAGGGATTCGAGACCTGCGCGGGCGCATGGGAGGCGGAAGTGCTCGGCCGGCGGGTCACCGGCTACGACCCCGGGCTGCTGGATGCGGTCTGCCTGGCCGGCCGCGTCACCTGGGCGCGCATCTCTCCGCCGGCAGGGAGCGGTCCTCCGGTGCGCGGGCCGCTTCCGGCGACCCCGATCGCCTTCCTGGACCGCAGCCGCATGGAGGTGTGGCTGCGCCCCGGCGGGGACTCCGTGGCGCGCGGCCGTCCTGCGGCCAGCGGGGATCTCGTGGCCGGCGGGGACTCCGTCGCCGGCGGGGACCGTGTGGCCGGGGGCGATCCCTCGGCTAACGGCGCCGCCTCCCTCCTCTCCGCCCACGGACGGGCCGTGCACGACGTGCTGGCCGATCGCGGCGCCTCCTTCTTTCATGAGCTGGTGGGTGCGTCCGGCCTGCTGCCCACCCGGGTGGAGGAGGCGCTGGGCGAGCTGGTCGCCGCCGGCCAGGCCACCGCGGACAGCTTCACCGGGCTGCGCGCGCTGCTCGTTCCCTCCGACAGGCGCAAGCCGCTCGGGCCGGTGGGGCGCACGTCCCGGGCGGCCAATGCGGTCGGCGCGCGCGGCCGCTCGGCCGGGGCGGGCACTCCGGCGGGGGCGCAAGGCCGGCCCGGTCGCCGCGGCCGCCGGCGGTCGTCGGTCGCCTTCGGGGTGGACTCGGCGGGGCGGTGGTCGCTCCTGCGCCGCGACCTGCCCGGCAGCGGGGGTGGGGCGGGGG
>VXNP01000089.1 GCA_009840525.1 Gammaproteobacteria bacterium | reverse complement strand
GGGGCGCTCGGTGACGCGGGGTGGCCGGGCAACCCGGACGGCAACCTGGTGAACATCCTCCTCATCGAGGATCGGATCGGGATCGAGCGCGCGGCCGAGATCGTGCGCACCCCCGGCGTGAGCGTGGTGATTCCCGGCCCGGGCGATCTGCGGCGCGCCTACGAGGGGGACATGGAGGCGGTGGAGGACGCCATCCAGACCGTCCTGGCGGAGTGCCTCGCGGCCGGCGTGGCGTGCGGCATCACGGCCGGGCCCGACGACATCGGCGAGCGCCTCGACCAGGGCTTCCGGTTCTTCATCGTCACCTCGCCGGAGGCGCTCACGGTCGGCCGCGCCCACGCCGGGCGTGCGGAGGCGGAGGTCGCGCGTGCGACCAGCACCATCGGGCTCTGGGAGCGCAACCTGGCCGCCTTCGGGGTGTTCGTACCGCCGGAGTTCGCGGGAGATGGAGGGCCGGGAGGGGGCGGCAGGCCGGGAGCGGCAGCGGGATCCGGGGCGGAGCCCGGGGCGGAGCCGGGAGCGGGCCCCGGCGCGCGGGGGCAGAGGGGTCCGCCGCGGTACACCGTCGAAGGCGGGCGTGAGCTGGCGCGCAATCCCCTCCTGGACTTCGTCTTCCTCAACCTCGAACGGAACTACGACCCGGCCGCGGTAGAGGCCATCGCCACGGGCCTGCGCTCCCCCGGCGCCATCGGACGCAAGACCCTTCTGGTGCGCATCCCCTCCATCGAACAGGACGGGGAGGAAGCCACCCGCGCCCGCGTGCGGGAGGCGCTGGAACTTGGCGCCGACGGGGTAGTCCTGCCGCACGTGCGCAACGTGGCGGAGGCGCGCGCCGCGGTGAGCTTCTTCGAGGACGCGGGCGCCGACGTATGGTCGCCCGCCAACCCGGACGGCACGGTGATCGCCATGCTCATGGTCGAGGACCCGGATGCGGTCGCGGACGCGGCCGCCATCGCCGACGTGCCCGGCTACAGCGTGCTTGCGTGCGGCATCGGCAGCCTCACCGGCGCCCTCGGCGGAGACCGCGAGGCGGCCGAGCAGGGCAACCAGGCCGTGCTCGCCGAGGCCGCGCGGGCCGGGCTGGCCGACATGATCACCGCCAACGCCGGCGACATCGAGCAGCGGGTCGCGGAGGGATTCCTCGGGCTGCTCATGCAGGTGGGCGGCGCGGAAGAGGCCATCCGGCTGGGCAGGCAGGCGACCGGACGGTAGCCGCCGGGGGCGAGAGCCCATCCTGACACGCATCACCGGGGCCAGCCCGCGCGGCCCCGGACCAAACCGTCCTGAGAAACCACGATGAGCGAATTCAGGGCCATTGGCTGGCGTGTGCCTGGCGTTATATCGTTCATCTATTGTTTGATAACCGTATCTGATGCTATCATAACATCTGAATCCGATCGCAAACCGCTCACGCGCCGCCCCCACGAACGCTTTGCTTGTTTCCCCAGCCACTCCGGAGCCCGTGCAGCTCGGCACACGCGAAGTTGCGGAGCTGCTGGGCGTGCATTCCTCCACCGTGAAGCGGTGGTTCCGGGGGGTTCGCGGGTCTGGTGGATCCAGCGCCGCCCGCTCTGAGCCAGCTTCGGCGGGCGCCCCGGTCGGGACCACCGCCGGGGGTCACCGCCGCATCCCGCTGGACACCGCCTTACGCGTGGCGCGGGAGCGCGGCAACGAGGTGTATCTGCACTGGTTCGGGGACGACGCCGGGGCGGTCTGGACCGCGGTGCAGGCACTGGAGAACGGCGACGCCTCGCCGGCGCGAAACCTGCTCGTTGGCTGGCTCAGGCTTCGGCGGGCGCACCTGATCCGCCGCTTCCTGCGCCACGTGACGGCACCGGATCCGGTCGAAGCGCGGATTCTGGACGGCGTGCTCGGAGGGTTCATGCGCAGGGTGGGCGAGGGCTGGCAGCGAGGGGAACTGAGGATCGCCGACGAGCGCGCCGCCACCCGCGAGGTGAGCGAAACGATTCTCTCTCTCGTCGGTGGGCGCGGCCAGGCCGGGGGACTGCGGGGTCCGCAACCGCCGGTGGCCGTCGTCGGCACTCTCGAGAACGACCATCACGCCCTGGGCGCGCTCCTGGTCCGCCTGCTCCTGGTTCAGCGCGGGTGGGCGGTCGAGTATCTGGGCACCGGCCTCCCGATCCCGGAAATCGTGGCTGCACAGCGAGCCCACGGAGCCGCGCTGGTGTGCCTGTCCGTGACGCCCCCCTCGGGCAATGCCGATGTGCACCGCTTCATCGAGGTGGCGCGCGAACTCGCCGATCCGCGGCGGCCTTTCGCGCTGGCGGTAGGCGGCGGGGGCAGCCGGCGAGCAGGCTCTGCGGTGCGCGCGTGGCCGCTCGGCCGCTCCGGGCGGTTCGCCAGCCTGTCGGTGTTCCGCCGCTGGATGGACCGGCATTTTCCGCGGACCGCACCGGCTTCCGCCTGATCCGCCCATGTCCGGACTGACGCGAATGGACCAGATCGGGCTTGCGGGCCTGGCCCTGTTCTCCATGGCATCCGTCGCCGGGTACGCCACCTTCGGACGGCATCCCGAACTGCTCGCCACGTTCCCCTCGTCCGCCGGATTCTTTCCGGTGGCCTTCGAGTTCTTCGCCCGCGGCCACATCCTCGTGGCGTTCGCGGCGCTGGCGGTCTCCCTCGGGGCTCGCGCCGGCTGGAGCTGGCTCCCGGGACTGGCGGTGGCCGGAGGACTGTCGCTGGGCGCCGAGCTCCTGGGCACCGCCACCGGGTTTCCGTTCAGCGCCTATCGCTACACCGAGCTGCTGGGGTACCGCGTGGCCGGGCTGGTTCCTCTGCTGATTCCGCTCAGCTGGTTCATGATGGCGTTTCCTTCCTACGTCATCGCGAACGGCATGGCTGATTCACGAGCCGCGCGCTGGGGAATCGGGGCGCTTCTGCTGACGACCTGGGATCTGACGCTCGATCCCGCGATGAGTTCGCTGACGCGGTACTGGGTATGGGAGACGCCGGGGCCGTACTACGGGATGCCGCTCGTCAACCTGGCGGGGTGGTTCGCGACGGGAGTGGCGATCATGGCCGGATTCGACCTGGTGCGGGCGGACGAAGCGGCCCGGCGCATCCCCGTCCCGCTCATGGAGACGTACTACGCGACGGTGCTGGCTCTGTCGCTGGCGATGACGCTGGTCGGCGGATACTGGGGAGCGGTGATGGCGACCGTGGCCGTGCTGGCGCTGGTGAAGGGGGGGCAGCGGTGGGTGGCGCGCGAGGCACGCTAGCGACCGGCAGCCTCGTCGAGGCGGGGCTCGCAAGGGCAGGCAGGGCGGCCTCCGAGCAGGGAGTTGCGGTGCCGTCCCTGCGCGGCAAGCTGCTGCGCCCGCGGACCGCGGTGGCCTTCGTGCCACCGGGGCGGCGCGACCGTCTCACCGACCGCTTCTGGCTAGGCTGCCTGGCCGTGCAGATGGCGCACGAGGCCTCGCTCCACCACGACGACGTCCTCGACGGCGGAACGAAGCGCCGCAACTCCTCTTCCCTGCTGGATGCGAAGGGCGCGGGCGCCGCCCTCCTCGCGGGGGACCTCTGCCTGACGGGGAGCTACCGGGTCGCGCTCATGACCCGTTCGGAGGAGTTTCTGACCGCCTTCACGGAGGCGGTGGAGACGACCGTCCGGGGCGAGAAGATGCAGCGGGAAGTGTCGGCGCGCGGGTGCCACGCAGACGGATACCTGGAAGTGGTGCGCGCCAAGAGCGGTGCGCTATTCGGGGC
>VXNP01000015.1 GCA_009840525.1 Gammaproteobacteria bacterium | reverse complement strand
TGAAAGGGCTCCCACCGATATCTACTCGCTTAAGATGGTCGGCTGCGTCAGATGTTTATAAGACACCGGCCAAGGGCCGGGCTAGCCGCTCCCCTCCCCCGCCAGCACCCGGCGCAGCCGCGGCACCACCACCTTTTGCCCGATCTGCAGATAGCGCGGGCGCAGCCCCGGGTTGGTGTCCATCAGGTCGGAAAGCCGAACCCCGTAGGTCTCGGCGATGTGCCCGAGCGTCTCGCCCGCGCTGATGGTGTGCTCGACGATGGTGAGGCGCTCCTCGGTGGGGATCGCCGCATAGTTGCGCTCAAAACGCGACACGGTGCCCACCGGCAGCCGCAGCACCGTTTCTATGTGGGTGGGTACGATCCGCGCCGGCAGGTGCGGGTTCAGGACCCGGATATCGTCTTCGGACACCCCCGCCGCCTGCGCCACCACGTCCAGCGAGGTCGGGTCCGGCACCGTCGTTTCGTCGTATTCCAGGGCGGGCTCCAACTCGATGTCGGTAATGCCGTACGCGCCGGGATCATCCGCGATCGCGGCGACCGCCAGGAATTTGGGGATGAAATGGCGCGTCTCCCTCGGCAACCGGTCGCGGATTCCCATGAACGCGCTGTCGCCGGGCGGTCCGGAATGGTGCCGGCGCAACAGGCGGGCGACGCGGTTGGGGCCCCCGTTGTAGGCGGCCAGCGCCAGGAACCAGGAATCGAAGCGCTCGCGCAACTCGGCGAGCATGTCCAGCGCGGCCTCGGTCGCCACCTCCGGGTCCCGTCGCTCGTCCACCAGCGAGTTCACCAGCAGCCCGCGCTCGCGGGCCGTGCCGGGCATGAACTGCCACATGCCCGCGGCTCCCACGCGGCTGTACGCGCGAGGGTTGTAGTAGCTCTCCGCGATCGGCAGATAGCGGAGGCTGCGTGGCATGCCCCGTTCCTCCAGCGCGGCATCCACCATGTCCCCGTAGCGGCCCATGCGTTCGAGGGAAAGGCGAAGATTGGGACCGTAGTCGTCCAGCCAGTAGTCGAACCACTCGTCGAGGTCGTCCGCGAGTTCGTGGTGCGCGGCCGCGGGAGATCCGGTAACGGCGTCCACGGGGACGGGCTCCGGTTCGGGCTCCGCGGGCGCCTCCACCTCCGGCTCCCGCGTCGTCGGCTCCATCGCCGGTTTGGGAGCGGGCGATCGCTCTGCCAGGGCCTGTGCCTCGTCCCGCGCGGCGGGCGCCGCCTCCGCCTCCGCCGGCGATCCGGGCTCCGAAGGGGCCGCGGGCATCTCCACCGGCGCCCGGCTCGGTCCGAGGAAGCAGCCCGTCGAAGCCCACGCGGCCCCGGCGATGAAAACAAGATGCGCGCCTCGAGTCATTGGGTTTGCCATGCAATTCCGTGGTGTTCCGCGGCTTGGGACTTCCCGCGAATTCATGTGTGGTAGTTGGGAGCTTCGCGCGTAATGGTCACGTCGTGCGGGTGGGATTCGCGCAGACCACCGCTGGTGACCCGCAGCAGCCTGGCCTTGTCCCTCAGTTCCCCGAGATCGGCGGCGCCGCAGTACCCCATCCCGCTCCTCAGCCCTCCCACCAATTGAAATATCGTGTCCGCCACCGGCCCCTTGTACGGCAGCCTCGCCTCGATTCCCTCCGGCACCAGCTTGCTGGCGCCTGCATCCGATTCCTGGAAGTAGCGGTCGGCGGAGCCTTCCTCCATCGCCGACAGCGAACCCATGCCGCGGACGATCTTGAAACGCCTGCCCTCGTACAGGAAGCTCTCGCCCGGCGACTCCTCCGTCCCCGCGAACATCGAGCCCATCATGACGCAGTGGGCTCCCGCCGCCAGCGCCTTGACCAGGTCGCCCGAGTAGCGGACGCCGCCGTCGGCGATGATGGGCACCCGTCCGGCAGCGCCCTTCACCGTCTCCATGATGGCCGTCAACTGGGGCACGCCGACGCCCGTGACCACCCTGGTGGTGCAGATCGAACCTGGCCCAACCCCCACCTTCACGGCGTCCGCCCCGCGCTCCACGAGGGCCTCGGCAGCTTCCGCGGTAGCCACGTTGCCGGCGACGATGTCGATGTCGGGGAAGGCTTCGCGAACGCGGCCGAGCGCGTCGAGCACCCCCTGCGCGTGTCCATGGGCCGTGTCGATCACCAGAGCGTCCACCCCGGCGCCGACCAGCAGTCGCGCCCGTTCCATGTCCTCCGGAGCGGCGCCTATCGCCGCGGCCACCCGCAGGCGTCCGTGCCCGTCCTTGCAGGCGTTCGGGTGCCGGCGGCGCTTGAAGATGTCCTTGACCGTGATGAGCCCGCGCAGCCTGCCGTCGTCGTCCACCACCGGCAGCTTCTCGATGCGGTGTCGGTGAAGGACGCGCTCGGCCTCCTTGAGGGTCGTGCCCACGGGGGCCGTGACGATGCGGTCCCGGGTCATGACGTCCTTGATGTCCCGGTCCAGATCGGTCTCGAACTGGAGATCCCTGTTCGTGACGATCCCGACCAGCCGGCCATCCTCTTCGACGATCGGCACGCCGCTGATCGAGAACCGGGCCATCAGCGCATGCGCGTCGCGCAGAGTCGCGTCCGGCCCCAGCGTGATCGGGTTCAGGATCATCCCGCTCTCGGAGCGCTTGACGCGGTCGACTTCCTGAGCCTGCCGCTCCGCGGGCATGTTCTTGTGGATGACGCCGATCCCGCCCTCGCGCGCCACCGCGATCGCCATCTGCGACTCGGTGACGGTGTCCATGGCCGCCGACAGCACCGGGATCGGCATGGAGATGCGGCGGCTGAGGCGAGTGCCTACGACGGTGTCCCGGGGGTGGACCGTGGAATGTCCCGGAACAAGGAGGACATCGTCGAAGGTCAGCCCTTCGCCGAACCCGGTCATGCCGGAGCGGCGCCCTGCCGGCGCGTTCGTTCCCGTCCCCGAATTCCTCGCGTTCCACCCCGGGGACCGGGGCTCGCCTCGCATCCAGAAGCCCAAAGCATTGCCGAGTCTACCGGGTTTCGAGATAAGGTGTCAAGCGACGCGCCGGGAGGGCGGGACGCAGGCCGCGTGCCCTACTCGGAAGAGGCTTCGGCCGCGCGCCGGGAAGTCCCGGAGGAATCGTCCCTTTCGCCGCGCACCTCACCGCCATCCTCCTTCGGCTCGCCCGAACTCCCGCTGCGCTCGCCGGCCCCGTTCAGGTCCCGCAGGAACTTCTGTCCGGCCGCCGAGACATTGGAGAGGCCGCGGTCCGCGGCTGCGAGGAGCTGGAACGCTTCCCGGATGACGGCGGGCCTGACGGTTCGTTTTCGCAGGCTGTCCTCGAGTCTTTCGGCGAAGCGCTGGAATCCGGTGGGCTCCTGCTCGGTCTCGCCTTCGCCGTACTTCTCCTCAAGGAACTCGATGTAGTCCAGGACCTGGTAGATCTGCCGGTCGGGCAGGCTCTCGATCCTTCTCAGCAGCCGGTTGCGCAGGGCATCATGCATTGGCGTTCATCCTTTTCCGAATCCTGGGCGCCCTACGGAGGGCTCACCTGTTGAGTTCCCGGCGCTGACCTTGCTGCGGGTCCGGAACCGCGTATCCTTCTGGCAGGGTCGGATTGTTCCGGCGATCATCCGCGACACCATCCCCTGATGTGCGCGGTTTCAACATACAACCGAATGCGGGAATCCGCGTAGATGGCCTTTCTGCCTCTGAGAAGCGTTCCCATCACCGGCGATGCGAGGGACGTCTACCATCGCTGGCTGGAGGGCATCGAAGACGAGCTTTCGCGCGCAGACTGCGACCGGCGGGAGCTGTGCCGGCGCGTGCTGACCGACATCTATCGTCCGTGGGGTGCCGCCGCCTCAGACCTGTCGCAACTCCTCGGAGAGGCTCGGGCCGACGCGGAGCGCGTCCAACTCCTGCAGATGGATCCGGCCAACGTTACCGTCGAACCGGAGCACTACGCCGACATCGACACCGCGCTCTACGCCCGGGTCAAGCCCCTGCTCTGGATGTGGGAGATGTTCGACCGGAGCCCGCTGGGCGAGAACCTCTACCTGGGCGTGCTCTTCCGGCGCATCCTGGCCCGGCGCATCTTTCGCCGCTGCGGCAGGGACTTCAAGGCGTTCCACCAGGTCAAGTTCTCCTTCGGCTACAACATGGAGGTCGGAAACGGAGTGGTCGTGCACCGGCACGTGCTGCTCGACGACCGTGGCGGCATCCGGCTCGGGGACGGCGCCTCGGTTTCCGACTATTCGAACATCTACAGCCACAGCCACGATGTCGTGAACTCCCCAGAGATCACGAACCGGACGACGGTGGTCGGAGCGGGCGTCCGCATCGCGTACCACGCCACCATCCTCACGGGGGTGACCCTCGCCGACGACAGCATGATCGGCGCGGGGGCGGTGGTGTCGCGGGACACCGAACCCAGCGCCGTCTACGCGGGGATCCCCGCCAAACTGGTGCGGAGGAAGCCCGATCTGCCGAGGAAATCCGCGCCGCCCGATCCGTTCGCGGGAATGTTCAACGGGTAGCTCCTTCACAGCCCGGCGGGATTGGCTCGGCCGGCGCTCGCAGGACGCGCCTGCAGGACGGCTGCCCCGAGCCCTCACACATCCCAACCCATGCTCCAGCGCTTCGACGAACGCAACCGGGATCTGATCGTCAACATCAACGGCCGGCTCGTGCACCGGGACGAGGCGGGAGTGAGCCCCTTCGACTCGGTTGTGCAGGGCGGCGATGCGGTCTGGGAAGGACTGAGGCTCTATGATGGGCGGATCTTCAAGCTGGAGGAGCACCTGGCGCGGCTCCGCTCCTCGGCGCTCGCGCTCGCCTTCGCCGAGATTCCCTCGGACGAAGAGATCATCGAGGAGATCCGGCGTACGCTGGCCGCAAACCGGATGCGAGACGGCGTCCACATCCGGCTGACGCTCACCCGGGGCGTGAAGTACACCAGCGGCATGGATCCGCGCCTCAACCAGGCCGGCCCCACGCTGATCGTGCTGGCCGAGCACAAGGCACCCGTCTACGACCGTTCGGGACTCCGGCTGGCAACCAGCGCCCTCCGGCGTTTCGACCCGGATGCGCTCGATCCGAAGATTCACCACGCCAACCTGCTCCAGTCGATCCTGGCCAAGATCGAAGCCAACGCCGCCGGTGCCGACGACGCGCTCATGCTCGACAGGCGCGGGTTCATCGCCGAAACCAACGCCACCAACTTCTTCGTCGTGACCGGCGGGGTCGTGATGACCGGCCGGGCCGTTGCATGCCCGGAGGGAATCACTCGCGCGACCGTCTTGGAGCTGTGCGATGTGAACGGAATTCCCTCGCGGGTGAAGGACCTCTCCCTCACGGAAGCGTACCGCGCCGACGAGGCCTTCTGCACGGGCACGATGGGCGAGCTGGCCAGCGTCACCGAGATCGACGGGCGAGAGATCGGGGGCGGTGAGCCGGGGCCGATGACGGCAAGGCTGAGCGACCTGTTCCGGACGTTGACTGCCCACGCGGGAACTGTCATCTGATACGCCCGTACACGGGATTGAGGTCGATGAGCGCGCACTTGAAGGCCAGCAGGGCACGCCGGAGCTTCCCCCAGCCCAGGTGATCCAGGATATGACGGAGGCTGCGAGAGAACGTAAGCGGCCGGACGCCTCGGTGACCGTCACGCGGGAGCAACTCGAGCGCGTAATCCTGCGCGCGTCGGATTTGCAGTTCCGCCGTTCCAGGCCGGCCAGCGGGGAATTACGGGCGGGCGAGGTCGTTCAGATCGGCGCGGAGGTCGGGATTGAGGAGCGGTACATCCGACAGGCTCTCGCCGAGGTCGAGGCCGCCTCCCTGGTCCCCGATGCGCCTCCGGACGAAGGACTCGCGCAGCGGATCGCAGGTCCCGCGATTGTGAGTGCGAGCCGGGTGGTGCCCGGAAGCCCGCCTGAAGTGGAGGCAAATCTCGAGTCCTATCTGCGACAGGAGGAGCTTCTCCGGCAGGTGCGTTCGCGGTCGGGTGGATCGCGCTGGGAGCCGGGAAGCGGCCTGGTCCACCAGATGCGCCGGGCCTTTGATGTCGGCGGACGCCGGTATACGCTCGCCAAGGCGCGAGACCTCCGGACCAGCGTGGCAGCCCTGGAGAGTGGCTGGTCACTGGTTACGCTTACCGCCGACGTCCGCAACCTTCGAACGGAACATCTGGCCGGCTGGTTCACGGGAATGGGGTTGGCCGGGGCGGGCGGTGGTTTCGGCCTGTTCATGGCGACGGGAGGCGGTGTCCTGCCGCTTCTCGGCGGACTCGCGATACTCTCTGGCTTCGCGGCCCTCGCGACGGTCTCCGCGCGGGCCGGGCTGCGGAGGGCCAGGCAACGAACGAAACTCGCGCTGGAGGGTCTTCTGGACCGACTGGAACGCGGCGAGAATCTCCGGAGCGAGGAGGAGCCATGGCACCGGAAGCTCCTGCGCTGAGCAAAGGAAACGAGATGCGCGACACTTTTCTCTCACGCCGCCTTTTTCTTCAGACCACGACGCTCGCGATCGGTGGCCTGGGCATGGGCGCGTGCCGGCTGGACGGCGGATCTGCTCCGACCCCCCTCCGTATTCTCATCCTGGGAGGCACCGGCTTCGTCGGTCCCAACCAAGTGCGTACTGCCCTGGCGCGGGGGCACGAGGTCACCCTCTTCAACCGGGGCATCACCAACCCGGATCTGTTCCCCGACCTCGAGACCCTGATCGGCGACCGGGACGGCGACCTGGCCGCGCTGGAAGGGCGCACCTGGGACGTCGTCATCGACAATTCGGCCAACCTTCCGCGCTGGGTGCGCCTCTCGGCCGATGTGCTGCGCGGCTCCGTCGGCAAGTACCTTTTCGTGTCGTCGACCGGCGTCTACATCCCCTACCTCACCACCGACATCCGCGAGGGAGCCCCGGTCGACACCATCGACGACCCGGAGACCGAGGTCGTCAACGGCCGCACCTTCGGCGCCCTGAAGGCGCTCGCCGAGGAGGAAGCCCGCACCACCTTCCCCGAAACCCACCTGGTCCTGCGTCCGACCTACATCATCGGACCCGGCGACCCGACCGACCGCTACACCTACTGGCCGGTGCGGCTGGCGCGCGGGGGCGAAGTGCTCGCTCCCGGGACCCCCAACGATCCCATGCAGCACGTCGACGTGCGCGACCTCGCGGCCTTCATGATCCGGGCCCTGGAGGACGACCTGACGGGCACCTACAACGTGACGGGTCCGCGCGAGCCGCTCACGATGGGCGGGCTGCTCGAACGGACACGCGCCGCCGTTGGCTCGGACGCCACCCTGACGTGGGTGAACGCCGGCTTCCTGCAGGAGCACGGTCTTTCGGCCCTTACCTACTGGACAGAGCCGGCGGGCGACTACCTGGGCATGATGCAGGTCAACGGCGACAAGGCGTTCGACGCAGGCTTCGCGATGCGCCCGCTCGAGGAAACCGCGCGCGACACGCTGGAGTGGTTCAACGCGCAGAACGCGGAGCGGCAGGAACTCAGGGCCGGTCTCACAACGGAGCGGGAGGCGGAGTTGCTGGCGGCGTTTCGCGGGTGAGCGCGGGTGATGATACTACTCATCAGGTCCACGTGATACTACGTGACAGAACCCTTTATCTCCAAGCCGGCTCGGTTGCCATGTGCCATTGGACCGCCGGAGCGCAGACTGGCTATTCTTGGATGCGGAGAGGACACCTCGGCCCGAAGTTGAATGCCTGACCGACCGTTCGACATCACGCCCTTCCTGTCCCAGGACGAGGGCCAGCACTTCGATGAACGCACAGCCATAGGCGACGCCCTTGCCGTTCTCGGCGAAACCACGTTCGACATCTACCCAAACGCCCGAGCACACTGGCGCAACGTTCCTGCCGCCGTATGGACCTAAAAGCTCAATGGCTACCAGGTCTTGAGGAAGTGGCTGTCCTACAGGGAACGCGACATCCTGGGCCGATCCGTGGGGCCAGCGGAAGTCCAACATTTCTCGAATTCGGCGCGCCGGATCGCCGAGATCTTGCGGTCCATCACGTTACAGGCGACCGCATGTTCTACTATTGGGCACCGTCGCTAACAAGGCCACATTCCCCAGTGGGGAGTAGCAGACATCGGGTTCCCCGGATGATGGAATTCCTGGATGTCATCGACCGACCTTGGTAACAGCTCCATGCTGATGCCGATTCTTCAAATGTGGGTCTCCCACGGATAAAAGCTGGATCAAGCGGAGAAAGGCAACATGAGCGGAAGAATGACTCAAGGGAGTAGAGGAGATGTGACGCGACGAACGTTTTCAGACTGGGCGGCAATCGGCCTGCGATTCGTACCGTGGATCGGTCCGCTTGCGGAACTGATTCCACGCCAGCGCGAAGACAGACTCGCAAGATTTGTTGAAGGACTGGATCGCAGGTTACGCGAGATCGATGAAGAACATCCACGCTTAATAGAAGAAGCGGTACAGAATGAACACTTTGTCGATCTTCTATTGGAGAGTTTCCGACAAGCTACTAGGTCTCTTAGTGATGATCGTCGGCAGTATCTTTCTGCCTTGGTTGTCAATGGCTTAACGGAGCAGGAAGTTGAGCGTCATGAATCACGGCATATTCTGCGGATTCTGAGTGAGTTGGGCGATGTTGAGATTGTTTGGCTGCGCTACTACTTGGTCGGCACCAATGAGTACCACAAACGACACAGAAATGTTTTGTCGCTTCCCGTAGTGAGTATGGCGTCGCCTCAGAATGAACAAGACAATGCCGCACGAAAACGCGCTCTGCGCGATAGCTATTTGGAGCACCTATGTCAGCTTGGGTTGTTAGCTCCCGTCTATGAGATGGCGCCTAGAAAACCACTGCACCAACAACGGACGGCGTCGGACAGGACTCCCTTGCCAATTTACGATGAATGGACGGGTGGTAGAGCGAAAACGCGGCATGAAATAACGACACTTGGCCGACTTCTCCTGGAGCAGATCGGGGCCGCACATATTGAATCATCAACCGGAGCGATGAAAGACCATGACTCAGCTAGATAATCCCCCAGCAGATTGTACCGGCACGGTATTCGTCTGACACCCGGCTTCCCGGAGGGTCAGGTCCCACACTGCCTTCTTCACCTCCTTCTTGGCCGAGAGTCTGCGGGTGGGCTACGCACCCTCAGGGTACTGTACCATGGCGGAAGCACACGACAAGATCGAGTCTTGTTATCTGGTTGTTGCGAGATCCGAGAGACCCTTACGATCATGAGGGTCGGCTACCGCCACGGCACTGAACTCTCTCTTGGACAGCCGTTTATCGATGCCAATCGCACTCACAGCCAGTACATCGAGAGTTGGCCCCAATCTGGGACGTTCTATTCTGTCCCAATCCCGCAGCGAGAGTGCGAGCTGGAAATCCGTGCTCAAGGCGTAGTTGACGGCGAGGCAATTAGGACGATGTTCGGCAAGGGCGTTGCTATGTTTCTTGTTATACACAGCCTCCCGGAGAGCGGTCTTCAGGTAGCGAGCAGGCGATCCGACAGCGTTGCCTCTGGGAACGTAGGCATTAGCATCATCACCGTCGAGATGTACTTCAAGTGAACTATTCGGATCGTCAAATATACTCTGTGGCCACTCCCTCTTTGCCGACTTCTTTGCGTCGACCAAGACACCGGGGTGTTGAAGCCGGCGCACTATTTCGTCAAGAAACCGACTCCGTTCGCGACCCTTTGGCAGCGACAGCGGTAGGCATCGAGTGTAGCGAAGATGTAGCTGGGGATCGATCTTGGCGAGAAGTTCGTCGAGGAAATGCATCAAGTCAAACGATTTGCGGTAGACATAACATTCCACGTACCAGCGTTGATCTTTTAGAACAGCAGAGAGATCCGGACTTCGCGCCTTACGTCCAGATTTCACCCAACACACATCGCGACCTACCCTGCAAAGGTGCTCGGCTACCTGCAATTGCCAGACCAAGGCCCAGAAATCGGCTATCTCGGCTGTGTTGATGAGCGATCTTCTCTCGTATTCCCAATTGGGAAGTTGAGAAGCACAAGAGAGCAACTCATTTAGGCGGTGGAACACGTGTTCACTTTCATAGGTTCCCAGACGCCAAGCAAGATAGTGGCAATAGTACGGCGGGCGCTCGCTGACCCCCTTGAACATCTCCGTCGGGAAGACATCTCCGATCGCCGGGTAGCGTCGAAGTCTGCGATCAACACGCCGCCAGTCAATCAATTCGTGGACTAGCTCTCGCTGTGCGTGTCGGCGAGCAGGATTGGCCATTGATCCCTACCCCGGCATCCGCCGGAACAGCCGCAGCACCGACCAGAATGCCAGCCCGTACATCACGGCACCCAGCAGGAACGGCGCCCCGGGCAACTGGACCGGCGCGCTCGCCGAAGTGAAGTAGCTGAACAGACCCGCGGTGAAGATCAGCGGCGCCGCGATGCTGGTGAGGCTCATGAGCGACTGGATTCCGCCCTGGACCTTGCCCTGGTCCTCGGGAGGGACCGCCCCCGCCACCAAACTCTGGATCGCGGGGCCGGCGACGCCGCTGATCGAGCCGACGACGATGACCACGAGCAGCATCCATCCGGCCGTGGCCAGCCCGTAGCCAAGAAACGCGACCACTGCCCAGATGAGGCCGTAGAGGACCGCCCGGCGTTCGCCGATGCGCTTGATCACGGGCTGAACCAGGCCGCCCTGGACGATCGCCGACATGATGCCCACCAGGGCCAGCGACAGCCCGTTCGCCCGCTCGTCCCATCCGAACTTGTGCCCCGTGTACAGAACCCAGACGGTCTCAAGCCCGCGCTGCGCGAGGATGACGAAGACGAAAGCGGCGGTCAACCCGGCGACGAGGGGATAGGTGCGCAGCACATGGAGGCTGCCCACCGGGTTCGCCTTGCGCCAGCGGAAGACATCGCGCTTCTCCGGGGGCAGTGATTCCGGCAGGACGAAGAAGCCGTACAGCCAGTTCAGAAGCGCGAGCCCTGCGGAGGCGAAGAAGGGCAGCCGCAGGTCGATGCTGCCGAGCAAGCCGCCTATGGCGGGACCGAAGATGAAGCCGAGCCCGAAGGCCACGCCGATCAGCCCGAAGTTCCTTGCCCGGTTCTCGGGCTTCGACACATCGGCGATGTAGGCGTTGGCGGTGGTGGCGTTGGCCCCCATCACGCCCGCGATCAGGCGGCCGGCGAAAAGCCAGCCGATCGTTGGCGCGAAGCCCATGATGAGGTAATCGATCCCGAGCCCGAAGAGAGAGATCAGGATGACGGGCCGGCGTCCCACCCGGTCCGACAGCGCCCCGAGAAGCGGTGCGAACACAAACTGGGTGACGGCGTAGGTGGCCGCCAGGACGCCGTACCAGCGCCCCGCGAGCGCGGAGCTTCCTCCCACGAATTCCCGGATCAGCTCCGGCAGGATGGGGATGATGATGCCGATCCCCAGCATGTCTATGAAGACCGTGATGAGGATGAAGATCATCGCGGCCTTGCGGCGCTGTCCGGAGGACCTCACCACGGGGTCGACGGCTGGAGCGGAGGGTCAGGAGGGCTGGTACGCGACGTCCGGGAGCCGAGCTCGCGGAGACGCAGGATCGACCGCTAGCAGGACACGCAGTTGTTGTTGTTCTTCGACCCCAGGCGCTCCAGAAGAGCGATGGTGGACGGGAACGGCTGCACGCGCTGCACCGGACCGTTGGCCATGTCGGCGGTGGTCTGGCCCCTGCGGCTCAGCACCGTGACGTCGGCGCCGCGCTCCACCAGATAGAGCACCAGCTCGTCGTCGCCCCGGGACGCGGCGTGATGGAGCGCGGTGTAGGCGTTGGCGTCGCGCACGTTGACGTCCGCGTTGGCCTCTTCCACCAGGAACTTGACCGCCGCGAGCCAGTTGTCGGGCACGTAGCGGTGGGCGTTGCCCGCGAAGGACTGGCCGTAGCCGACGCCGGACGCGGCGTGGATCGGGTAGATGGCGGGCCCGCCGGTGGGAACCGGCGGCACCCCGGAAAGATCGTCGTCGTCGCCCCGTCCGTAGCCCTGCTGTGCGGGTTCTTCTTCCTCGTCGTCCGTCTCGCCTTCGGCGTTGGCGAGGCCGGGGCCCTGGGCCTCGGCTCCAGCCTCCTCGGCTTCTACCTCGGTGGCGGGCTCGTCGCTGGCCGGCGGCGTCTCCTCACCTTCCACGGCCTCACCCTCTCCAGCCTCGGCGACCGCTTCCTCCGCCGGCACCGGCTCCGGGGGCGGCGGGGGGCGGCGGCGACGTCGCTGGGGCGGCTTCATGGTCGGGATGCCGGGATCGGCGCCGTGCTCCTTCAGGAGCCGCATCGCGTCGACATCGAGGGCATAGGCGGCCCTCCAGAAGGGCGTCGCGCCCTGCAGGTTGATGCCGCTGCCGCGGAGCACCCCGAATGTGTACTCCATGAACCAGAGGTGGGCCTTCAGGCGCGCGTTGGGATCGGCTCCGGCTTCCAGCAGGGCCTCCAGCACCTCCAGGTGGGTCGCGTTCTGCTGCAGATGCTCTGTGGGGTGCGCATAGGACGCCCTGGGCGCCCATTGCCGCTCCAGCACGGCGAAGAGCGGGGTCGTGCCCGCCTGACTCGCCAGGTTGGGGTCGGCGCCGCGCTCGAGCAGGGTCAGGGCGAGGTCGAACTGACCGTTCACGGACGCCATGAGGAGCGGGGAGGTCTGGTCGCCCTCGGAGACCTGGTCTATCTCCGCGCCGGCTTCGAGCAGCGTCAGGGTCGCCTCCACGTGACCCTGTCGGATCGCGTGCAGCAGCGCCGTCAATCCGCCCCAGGCGCCCACCATCTGCGCGTAGGACATGGGCCGGGGTTCTTCGTCCCGACGGGGGTCCCCGTCCTCGTCATCGGTGGATTCGGCCTCGTCTCCTTCGGCTTTCTCGGAGGCCTCGTCGGCCCCCCCGCTCTCGCTGGGCTCGCCGGAGTCTTCCTCCGCCTCGGCGGCTTCATCCTCCGCTTCGGAAGCCGCGTCAGCCTCGGTCCCGGATTCCCCGCCCTCCCCTTCTTCCTCCGCCTCGATCTGCCCTTCCTGGTTCGCCATGGTGCGCCCGTCGTTCGTCGGATCGGGCACGTCGGGCCACCTGCGCTGGATCTCCCGCGAAGCCTCGATGGCCGCCTGCACCTGGCTGGGAGTGGGCTGCCACTCCGGGCCGCCGCCCTCCTTCTCCTTGAAGTCGGCCAGGAACTCGTTCAGGCGGCGGTCGGCCGCGGCATCCGCCCGCTCCCGCTCCGCCACGTCCACCGACCAGGCCGCGAGCGACAGATCGGCGCCGGCTCCGAGCAGCACCTCCATGGCCGCGACCCGGTTGCTGGCGGCGGCGAAGATGAGGGGGGTCTGGCCCCATGCACCCTCGCGCCCGTTCACGTCCGCGCCGGCGTCGACCAGCACCGCGACCACCGCGGGATCACCTGTGGCCGCCGCCAGGTGGAGCGGCGTCGCGCCCGAATTGGTCGTGCTCGCGTTCGGATCGCTCCCCGCATCCAGAAGCACCTCCACCACGTTGGCGCCCGCTCGCCGGGATGCCAGGTGAAGGGGCGTGTAGTGCCCGATGCGGGTGCCCGCGTCCACACGCGCGCCGGCATAGAGCAACACGTCGGCGAGTTCGGCGTCGCCGCGTTCGGCGGCCCAGTGGAGCGCGGTCATGCCGTCGCCCTGGGGTGCGTTCACGTCCGCGCCCTCCCGCAGCAGGCTCCGCACGGCTTCCAGATCGCCCCGCGCCGCCGCGTCCGCCACCGGCGCGTCGGACCAGCCGCCGCCCATCAGCAGCAGGGGCACGATCGCCATCCCCAGGAAGCGCGCCCGCCCGCGAGGGCTTCCCATCGGCCCCGCCGTCTTCATGACGTCACCGGCACGGTCAGCGAGAACTCGCCGGTTGCATCTCCGAACGTCACCAGATCCTCGTGGCCGAGCTTGTGCAGAAGCGTGGTGAACACGTTGGCCATCGGCGTGCCGTCCGGGGCCTTCAGGTGCAGGTTGCCCTCCAGCCGGCCGTTGGCCCCGCCCAGGATCACCAGCGGGCACCGCCGGTGGTTGTGCAGGTTCGCATCCCCCATCGGCGAGCCCCAGATGACCATGGACCGATCCAGCAGGCTCATCTCCCCGTCCATCGTCTCCTGCAGCCGCTCCAGCAGGTACGCCAGTTGTCCCGTGCGCCACTGGCAGATCGTGTTGAATTCGAGGATGGCCTCTTCGTTGCCCCCGTGGTGCGAGGCGGGATGGAACGCCCGGTCCGAACCGCTCTCCGGGAACCTGCGGTTGGAGGCGTCCCGTCCCATCTTGAGCGAGGCGACGCGGGTCGCGTCCGTCTCGAAGGCCAGCACCTGCAGGTCGATGAGGAGGCGCATGTGCTCGGCGAAGGAGTCGGGCACGCCCGGAGGAGCGCCGGGCAGCTCCCGCGGAGCCCCGCTGGTGTTGCGCTCCTCCACCCGCTCGATGCGCCGCTCGATCTCGCGGACGCTGTCCAGGTAGCGGTCCACCCGCTGCAGGTCCACCGTGCCCAACTGGCGCCGCAGGTCGGCCACCTCGGCGGCCACCCAGTCCAGGATGCTCCCGTGGGTCCGCCGCCGCCTTGCCCGCTCGTCGGCGCTCCCGCCGGCCCCGAAGAGCATGTCGAACGCGGCACGCGGGCTGCGGATCATCGGCAGCGGCAAGTCGGGCGATGCCCAACTGATCGAGTCCATGTACGAGCACGAGTAGTTGTAGTCGCAACCGCCCCCCGAGTCCGTGGGCTCGATGGAGAGCTGGAGCGAAGGCAGCACCGTGTCCTGCCCGAAGCGCTGGGCGTGCAGCTGATCCAGCGAGGTTCCGCAGTAGATGTCGGACCCCTGGGTCTGCTTCGGATGGGACTGCGTCAGGAACACCGCGCTGGAGCGGAAGTGGTCGCCGCCCACCTCCGGCGGCGCGAAGGCCTCCGCCATGCGCACGTCGGTGTTGCTGATGATGGTCATGTAGTCACGCCACGGCTCAAGCCCCTTCAGCACGTTGATGTCGCTGAGCTCGAAGTCGCGCCCCTGGGTGACGGGCGCGAAGAGATGCTGCCTGGCACCCCACTCGTTGCACCCGGCGACGCCGTGCACCTCCTCGATGCAGATCAGGCGTGTCGGCTCGCCGGCCGCGCGCCCGCGCGCAATACCGGCGGGAATCATCGCGTCCAGCAGCGGAAGCGAGAGGGTGGCGCCCGCCCCGCGCAGGAAGGTGCGCCGCGGAAGAGCCTTGCTGGTCAGAACATGCATGCCACGATCCAGGGTGAAGGATGATGGACGCGGGCCCGCCCGTGCCGTACACGGTCGGGCGGGCGGTTCGCGGTCATATCAGTTGAATGTATCCCGGGCCCCGCTGTTCTCGCCATCGGCGAGCGCCAGTGCCTGCTTCATGCGGAACGCGTCGCTCATCACCACTCCGACGATGAAGGACGACATGCGATAGTCGTTCCGCTCGGCCTCGCGCGCGATGGCGCGAACGGCAGGCTGGTCCCGATGGTCGATCCCCCGCCCCAGCGCGTAGGCCATCAGGCTCTCGGTGAACTGCCGGACCAGCGGAATGGGGCGCTTGAGCAGGACGCGAGACAGATCCGCCGGGGTCTCGATCTCGGTCCCGTCGTAATAGGTGCTCCGGGTGTCGAGCGGCGTGCCTTCTTCGCGGATTCGCCACTGGCCGGTCACGTCGAAGTTGTCGAGCGCCAGCCCGATGGGGTCGATGAGTTCGTGACAGGACGCGCAGTCGGGATTGTTGGCGTGGGCTTCCAGCCGCTCGCGGGTCGTCAGCGCCTTGCCCTCACGGGCGCTCGCGGTCTCCTCCAGGTCGGGGATGCCGGGGGGAGGAGGTGGCGGCGGCGTACCCAGCAGCACCTCCATCACCCACAAGCCGCGCAGCACCGGCGACGTGCGGTTTCCGAGCGACGTCTGGACCAGCATGCTGCCGTGCCCCAGGATTCCGCGCCGACGATCGTCGGGATAGTCCACGCGCCGGAAGGCCTCACCCTGCACGCCCTGGATGCCGTAGTGACGCGCCAGCCGCTCGTTCACAAAGGTGTAGTCGGCGCTGTACAGCTCCAGCAGGCTCCGGTCCTCGTGGATCAGGTTGTGGAAGAAGAGCTCGCTCTCGCGCCGCATCGCATCGGCGTACTGGCGGCTGTAGTTGGGGAAGCGGAACGCGTCCGGGCTGACCAGTTCCACGTCCTGCAGACGCAGCCACAGAGAAGCGAAACGGGTGGCCAGCGCCTCCGAACGGGGATCGGCCAGCAGTCGGCGCGCCTGGGCTTCGAGCCGGACCGGATCGGAGAGCGCTCCGTCGCGCGCCGCGGCCACCAGCTCGGCGTCCGGGCCGGCGCCCCACAGGAAGAACGACAGGCGCGCCGCAAGGTCTTCGCCCGCGATCGGATAGATCTCTCCGGGCGCCACATCGTCGGGTTCCCGCTCCATGCGGAAGAGGAAGTGCGGGCTCGAGAGGATCGCCTCAAGCGCCGTCCGCACGCCGGCTTCGAAGCCCCCGTCCTCCGAACCCATCTCGTAGAAGACGAGGAGATCGCTCACCTCGCCCGCTTCCACGTCGCGGCCGTAGGCTTCCGAGGCGAGCCGGGACACGATCTCCCGGGCGCAGGGCCGCTCCTCGGCGGCGGACGTGGGCCTGCAGGAGAAGACCCGCCGCCGGGCGTCGAATTCGGACACGCCCGTGGTGTTGTGCGGCCCTTCCACCGTCAGGCTCATCATGTGCGGGAGCGAAGTGGTCCCGTAGCTGGTCTCGGTGCCGGTCAGCGACCAGTCGTTGGGGCGGATCAGGTCCTCGTACGGGCCGTCCATCTGGCGGATGAAGGCGGCGGTGAGGCGGTGCTCGCCCGCACGCAGGGGGATGGGGTCGGTGCGCACCGGGAAGCCCTTGCGCCCCTGGAAGTCGATGTCGCCGCCGTAGCGCAGCAGCGCCACCCGTTCCCCGTTCACGGAGATGTCGATGTCGTGATCGCGCTCGCCCCAGCCCGACATGAAGCTCATCGAGAAGATGTACTCACCGTCGGCCGGGAAGGAGTGCAGGACGCTGACGCCTCCGCGGGTGCCGAAGGGCGCCCCTTCGACCCGCTCCCATTCGTGCTGGGACACGGAGGGCGGGTTGCCGTAGGTAACGGACGTGGTGGCCGCGTCGCGGTCGCCGATGGCGCGGCGCGCGATGTCGCTGGCGGCGGCCAGGTAGGCGTCCATCAGGGTGGGGGTGAGCGTCTGCGCCTCGGCGTTGTTGTCGAAGCTCTCGCTGATGCGGTCGGGCGGCAGCCAGTCCTCCGGGTCGACGGTGAGGCCCAGCAGGTCGTGGATGACGCGGGCGTACTCGGCCCGGTTGAGGCGCTGGAAGGGCCGGGTGCCCGCATACGGGCGGGCCGCCGCCGCCTCGTCCACCACGTCCTCCAGGTACTGCGCCAGCGCGGTGAGGGTGTCCTCGGCGGGGCGGCGCTGCCCGGGGGGCGGCATCATGCCCGCGCGCAGCTTGCGGATGACGCTTTCGGCGACTTCGGCGTTCTCGTCCGCGCGGGTGACGTCGAACCCCTCAAGCGACAGGTTGCCGCGCATGCGGCGCTCGCTGTGACAGCGGGTGCAGTAGCGCTCGATGACGTCCTCGACCGGGGTAGAGCCCAGATCGGCGGGGAGAACCGGATGGGCATCGTCGTATGCGGGATATGCATCGAGAGCAGACCGGTATGTCAGGTCGGACGAGCTGGTGGGCCCGGCGTCGCGCGCTCCCTCCGCGACCAGCAGCACACCCCCCAGCGCAACCGCGGCAGCCAGAACCTTCATCACATCTCCTCCCTGAAGCGGACGCTCCTCCAGAGCATCCCTCAAATCTAACCGCGCACGACGTGCAGAAAAGCCCGAGAATCCACACTTTGGTCAGCAGCACTTCCTGATGCCCGCCTGGGAGACGAAGGCACCGATGACGGAGGAGGTGGATCGATGAACGGGGAATCGGGACTTCTGTGTGGCTGTCTGGCTGTTGCGCTGCTGGCCGCTGCCCCGGGGACAGCCCAGGAGGGCGCCATCGCCGGCCGCGTGACGGACATGGAGACCGGTGCGCCGCTGGCATCCGCCGCCGTGGAAGTCCTGGGTCAGACGGCCACCTCATCGGTGACCGACGCGACCGGCGAATTCCGCGTCTCGGTGCCGGCCGGCACTCATTCCCTTCTGGTCACCCTCATCGGGCACGAGTCCTCGCGCACGGACGGCGTAACCGTGGAGGCTGGAGAAACGGCCTCGGTCGCCATCCAGCTCCGTTCGCGCGCGCTGGTGCTCAACCAATTGGTGGTGACCGTATCGCGCCGGGAGGAAAAGGAACTCGACGCGCCGGCCTCCGTCTCCACCCTGACCAACCAGCAGATATCCCGCATCATCGCGACGACTCCCGCGGACCACGTGCGGACGCTCCCGGGGGTCGACCTCGCCAGCACCGGTCTCACCCAGAGCTACGCGGTCGTGCGCGGCTTCAACAACGTGGCCTCCGGACGGCTGCTCAGCATTGTCGACAACCGCTATGCGCGCATCCCGGCGCTCAGGATCAACGCCATCAACATGATCCCGACCACCGACATGGACATCGAGCGCATCGAGCTGGCGCGCGGCCCGGGCGCGGCGCTCTACGGGCCCAACGCGGCCGAGGGCGTGATGCACATCATCACCTCCTCGCCGATCGACCGGCCGGGGACGACCGTCACGCTCGGCGGCGGCGAGAGGTCGGTCGTGCAATTCCTGCTCCGTAGCGCGCACGCGGTCTCCGACCGGTTCGGGTTCAAGGTGTCGGGCCAGTATCTCCGCGGCGAAGACTGGGAGTACGAGGACCCGTGGGAGGTGCAGGCGCGCGCGGAGGAGCCCGACCATCCGCGCATCGGGATCCGCAACCCGCTCAACGAGCGCTTTTTCGGCGACGTGCGGGCGGACTATCGCTTCGCGGACGACGGCGAGTTCATCGTCTCGGGCGGACTCAACAGCTCGCTCAGCAGCATCAACCTCACCGCCATCGGCTCCTCCCAGACCCACGACTGGCAGTACCGCTACGCCCAGGCGCGGCTGCTGAAGGGACGCTTCTTCGGGCAGTTCTTCCTCAATCAGACGTATTCGGGCGACAACAGCTACCTGCTGCGCAGCGGGGATCTCATCGTCGACCGCTCGCGCACCATGGCCGCCCAGCTTCAGCACGGCCTGGATCTCGGCACCCGCCAGAGCTTCACCTACGGCATCGACTGGCAGCGCATCGAGCCCCGCTCCCAGGGCACCATCTACGGACGCAACGAAGACGACGACGTCCTCGTGGAGGCCGGCGCCTACCTGCACTCGGAGACGCGGCTCGGGAACCGGTTCGACCTGGTGACCGCGTTTCGGATCGACGATCACAACCGCCTGGCCGGCTTGAACTTCTCGCCGCGGGCCGCGCTCGTCTTCCGTCCCGCCGAAGGCCAGAACCTGCGCCTGACCTACAACCGCGCGTTCGCCAACCCCTCCACGTCGGCGCTCTTCCTCGACATCGCTTCGGGCAGGCTTCCGATCGTCCCGGGCATCGGCTACACCCTGCGCGCCTTCGGCGTCCCCGGTGACGGCATGAGCTTCTCGGACCGCTGCTCCGGCGGGTTGATGGACTACTGCATGCGATCGCCCTTCATGCCGGGCCAACTCCCCGCGAACGCCGCGCCCTTCTGGGACGCGCTGGTGACGCAGTTCGCGCCGGAGATGCTGCACCCGCTCCTGATCGGGCCCGGGAATCGACCCGGAGACCCCGCGCTGGGCACGGTCTTCCGGCGCTTCGACCCGAACGCGCTCGGCGTCGAGGGTGGCGACATCTTCCCCCTCGACGCGGGGCCAAGAGCGGTCCCTCCCCTGGTCGCGACCACCTTCAATACGATCGAGGCCGGGTACAAGGGGCTGATCCAGGACCGTG
The DNA here is from genome assembly GCA_009840525.1 of Gammaproteobacteria bacterium. Lineage (GTDB taxonomy): Bacteria > Gemmatimonadota > Gemmatimonadetes > Longimicrobiales > Gaopeijiaceae > BD2-11. The sequence goes on along the minus strand of VXNP01000015.1, from coordinate 12,342 downwards.
TGAGGCTTGCCGCCGACGTGTATTACGCCAACGTCGAGAACTTCGTCGGCGCGCTGAAGGTGGAGTCGCCCAACGTCTTCCTGGACCCGGCCTCCACCGGCGCGTTTCTGCAGAGCCGGCTCGGCCCGCTGGTTCAGGCGGGGCTGGTCACGCCCGGCCAGATGACCGAACTGGCCGCGGGGCTGGTGTCGGTGCCCCTGGGAGTGGTCACGCCGGACGGGTTCGACGTGCACGACATGGTCTTCACCAGCCAAAACTTCGGATCGGCGAGCTACTGGGGAGCCGACTTCTCGGCGCAGTACCTCGTCTCCGACCGGGTGAGCCTGACCGCGGGGTATTCGTTCCAGAACACGGATTGCTTCGATTTCGACGACGACGGCCATTGCCCCGGCCCGGACGACCTCGCCCTCAACGCCCCCAGCCACAAGGGCTCCCTCGGCTTCGCCTACACCGACCGCGGCGCGGGCTTCACGTTCGACGGGCGCTGGCGCCTTTCCGACGCCTTCGAGATGAGTTCGGGCGTCTTCAGCGGTCGCGTCGATGCCTACCAGGTCGTGGACGTCACAGCCGGTTATCTGCTTCCATTTCAAACAAATACGCGCCTTGAGTTCACAGTCTACAACGCCCTCGACAACCTGCACCAGGAATTCGTGGGCGCTCCGGAGCTGGGCAGGCTGGCGCTCGTGAGGGTGCGTTACGACTTCTGAGCGAAACGGGGCCAGGTAGCGCCGTTTCACCCGCTGGAATCCGGCCGAATCACCCGTTGGGTTCGTCGGCGAGCCCTCGGCGCTGGCCGTGATCCTGCCCAAACGCTACGGTCATGACGAGTCTCTTCCAGTCGCAGGAGCGGGCCTCATGCTGAGCTACTTCCGGTTGCAGGAACGCGGATCGTCCGTCCGGACCGAGGTGCTTGCCGGGTGCACCACCTTCCTCACCCTTGCCTACATCATCTTCGTCAACCCGCTGGTCCTGGGGGGCGCGGGGATGGACACCGGGGCCGTGCTGGTGGCCACCTGCCTGGCCTCGGCGTTCGGCTGCCTGGTAATGGGGCTGTGGGCCAACTACCCCATCGCGCTGGCGCCGGGCATGGGACTGAACGCCTACTTCGTGGCGATCGCCGTGGGCACGATGGGGCTGGCGTGGGAGGTCGCGCTGGGCGCTGTGTTCCTGTCCGGGGTGCTAATGTTCGTCCTTTCCGTGCTCCCGGTGCGCAAGTGGGTGGTGGACAGCATCCCGCGCTCGCAGAAGATGGCCATCGCGGCGGGCATCGGGTTCTTCCTGGCGATCATCGCGCTGCAGAACGCGGGGGTGGTGGTCGACAGCGAAGCCACCCTGATCACGCTGGGCGACCTCGGCCAGTGGACGGTGCTGCTGGCGGTGCTGGGCTTCCTCGCCATGGTGGCGCTGGAGCACCGCGGGCTGCCGGGCGCGGTGCTGCTGTGCATCCTGGCGGTGGCGGTCGCGGGATGGCTGTCCGGCCTGTCGCCGGCCCCCGAGTCGGTGGTGTCCGCCCCGCCCTCGCTGGCGCCGACGGCCTTCCAGCTGGACGTAACGGCGGCGATCGAGGTGGGGCTGGTGGCGATCGTCTTCTCGTTCCTGATGGTCGACCTGTTCGACACCAGCGGCACCCTGGTCGCGGTGCTGAACGAGGCCGGGCTCGCCGACGAGAACGGACGGATTCCAGGGCTGAGGCGGGCGCTGGTCGCCGACAGCTCGGCCACAATGGTCGGCGCGCTCCTCGGCACCTCGACCACGACCTCCTACATCGAGAGCGCGGCGGGGGTGCGGGCCGGCGGGCGCACCGGCCTCACCGCGGTGGTGGTGGCGGGCCTCTTCCTGGCGGCGCTGGTGCTGGCCCCGGTGGCGACCGCCATCCCGGCCTTCGCCACCGCCCCGGCCATACTGTTCGTGGGCTGCATCATGGCCCGGGCGCTGCGCAACGTGCCCTGGGACGACCTCACCGAGTGCGTGCCGGCGATCGTGACCGCGCTCGCGATGCCCTTCACCTACTCGATCGCCACCGGCATCGGCATGGGCTTCATCGCCTACGCGCTCATCAAGCTGTTCTCGGGGCGCGCCTCCGATTTGAACGCCGCCGTGGTGATCGTGGCGGTGCTGTTCGGGATTCGCTTCGCGATCACGTAGGAGTCTTGCGCGGCAGTTCACTGTGAACCACAACAGGTGGTGGGTGAGACGTCCGAAACCACAACCTATGGTGTGCGGGCGCACCGGCACCGAGCTGGCGAGGACGCACCTGCGTGCCCACGTGACATACAGGTTTCATACATGATTCATACAGGAATCTGCCGATGCACACCGACTCCCGCTGCGTGATCCGGTGAGGATGGAGTCTGCCATCCCCGGCAGACGGAAAAGGCATCAGGCCGCAGAGCTGTCCGCCGACGAATCCCCTTCCCTTACCCCTCCGTGTCCGCGTACGCCTCGGTCAGTTGCTGTACCACTGACGGGTCCGCCAGCGTCGTGGTGTCACCGAGGGCACGTCCCTCCGCGATGTCGCGCAGCAGGCGGCGCATGATCTTCCCGGAACGCGTCTTGGGCAGCTCCGCGGTGAACAGGATCGCGTCCGGGCGCGCGATGGGGCCGATCTTGGTGCGCACATGCTGTCCCAGCTCGACCATCAGTTCGTCGGAGGCCTGGAAACCCTGGCGCAGACTGACGAACGCCACGATTCCCTCTCCCTTCACCTCGTGGGGCCGCCCCACCACCGCCGCCTCCGCCACCGATTCGTGCTCCACCAGCGCGCTCTCGACCTCGGAGGTGCCGATGCGGTGCCCGGCGACGTTGAGCACGTCGTCCACCCGGCCGAGCACCCAGATGTAGCCGTGCGCGTCCTCCTTGGCGCCGTCCCCGGCGAAATAGATGCCGTCCCACTTCGACCAGTAGACCTCGCGGTAGCGGTCGTCGTCGCCGTAGATGGTGCGGAGCATCGCGGGCCAGGGCCGGTCGATGGCCAGGTATCCGGCCTTGACCCGCCTGCCGTCGTCGTCGCGGAGCGACACGGAGATGCCCGGGAAGGGCCGCGTCGCGCTCCCCGGCGTGGTCGCGGTGACCCCCGGCAGCGGCGTGATCATCATCCCCCCGGTCTCGGTCTGCCACCAGGTGTCGATGATGGGACAGCGTCCGGCGCCGATGGTCTCGTGGTACCAGATCCACGCCTCGGGGTTGATGGGCTCGCCCACCGTGCCCAGCAGGCGGAGCTGCGACAGGTCGTGCCCGGCGGGCCACTCGTCGCCCCACTTCATGAAGGCCCGGATGGCCGTGGGCGCGGTGTAGAAGATGGTCACGCCGTACTTGGCGCAGAGGTTCCAGAAGCGGTCCTTGCCGGGCCAGTCCGGCGCCCCCTCGTACATGACCACGGTGGCCCCGGCGGCGAGCGGACCGTAGACGATGTAGCTGTGCCCGGTGACCCAGCCCACGTCGGCGGTGCACCAGAAGACGTCGTCCTCCTTCAGGTCGAAGACGCATTTCGCGGTCGCGTGCACCTGGGTGAGGTAGCCGCCGGTCGTGTGCACCACGCCCTTGGGCTTACCCGTCGTGCCGGAGGTGTAGAGGATGAAGAGCAGATCCTCGGCCTCCATCGCCTCCGGAGCGCAGTCGGCGCTCGCGCCCTCCAGGAGTTCGTGGTACCAGTGGTCGCGCCCCGCCTGCATCTCCACGGGGGTGTCGGCGCTGAGCTGCCCGCCCCGCCGCACCACCACCACGTTCTCCACCGACGGGCACTCCGCCACCGCCACGTCGGTGTTGGCCTTGAGCGCAACGTAGCCGCCCCGCCGCCAGCCGCCGTCCGCGGTGATCACCGTGGATGCCTGCGCGTCGTTGATGCGCCCCGACAGCGACTCCGGGCTGAACCCCCCGAACACCACCGAGTGGGCCGCGCCGATGCGGGTGCACGCCAGCATGGCGATGGCCGCCTCGGGAATCATGGGCAGGTAGATCGCCACCCGGTCGCCACGTCGCACGCCCAAGCCGCGCAGCACGTTGGCGAACTTGCATACCTCGCGGTGCAGGTCCCAGTAGGTGAAGGTGCGCGTGTCCCCCGGCTCCCCCTCCCAGATGAGAGCCGCCTTGTTGCGGCGAAAACCGCGCAGGTGCCGGTCGAGACAGTTGTGCGAGACGTTCAGCTTGCCGCCCAGGAACCAGCGCGCGTGCGGCGGATTCCATTCCAGCACCGTGTGCCACTTCTCGAACCAGTCGAGCTCCTCGGCCCATCCGGCCCAGAACCCCTCCGGATCGGCGGCGGCGCGCTCGTAGACCCCCGGGTCCGAGAGATTGGCCTGCGCGCGGAACTCATCGCTTGGCGGGAAGAGCCGGGTCTCCCGCAACAGGTCGTCGAGCACTCGGGGTTTGCCGCTCATCTCACGTCTCCGCTGCCTGGTGACATGTCGTATTTGTCTACTGTCATCTACTGGGGTTTCTCGGTTCCCGGCGTCCGCCGCTCATGAATCTTCGGCCCCGAGAAAGTCGGCCACAACCCGGCTCGCCAGCAGCGCCTCGAACGACTTCACCGTGGCCGTGCTCAGCGTGCGTACAACGCGCGCCCCCGCATCGATCGCCACATCGGGGATCACGAGCCTGAAACGGCATTCGGTGCGGGCGTCCGCGGCGCGGGCGTTCCGGTGCGGCACGGTCGCGCGCAGCGTCACGGGCGTGCTGTGCCCCCGGGTGAGCTCGCGATTCGCCACCCGCGTCAGCTCCTCGAGCGTCTCCGTGAAGCCCCCAAGGTCTTCCAGGGACGGCCCCCGCACGGCGAGCGTCAGGTTGCCGCCGAGCCCCTGCGAGGTCTCGTCGAGGAAGACGTCCACGCTCACCGGATTGCGGCTGCCAGGTTGGTGGAAAAAGAGATAGGCGCTGCGCGCGGATTCTCCCGTCCAGCGGCCCTCGAACTGGTGGCTGGTCGTCTTCTGCATCCCGGAGAGCGTCCAGCCGGCCATCTCGACCCCCTCCCGCACGGCATCGATCAGCGGTTCCAGCGTGAGCAGCGGGCCTTCGTCGGGACCCATCATCCTCCTCCCCGGAGGCTCGGTTCCGGTTGACACATTTTTGTCCCGCTCATTACGTTGGCTGGTCAGGGGAATACGTGCTGAAGGTCCGGTTTCAGTTGGCTGTCAGCCATGGCGGACCGAAGATCACTTGCGATGTTGACCCAGTCCGAGCAGAGCGACGCCCTCCTCCGGGAGGCGATGGACCGGAGCGGCCAGCGCTTCACCACCCAGCGCGCCGCCGTCTTCCGGTTTCTGCACGCCACCGACACCCATCCCACCGCCGACGACGTGTACCGGAACGTGCGCGCCGACCTGCCGGGCATCTCCCTGGGAACCGTCTACAAAAGCCTGGAGACGCTCGTGGGATGCGGGCTCGCGCGCAAGCTCGCCAGCGGGAACAGCTCCGCCAGATATGACGGACGCATGGACCCGCACTACCACGCGCGCTGTCTCGAGTGTGGCCGCCTGAGGGACGTGCCCGGACCGGTCAAGCCGGAGTCGGTTGTGGACGTTCCGGTCATGATGGACGGCTTTGCGGTCACCGAGATGCGGCTGGAAGTGGTGGGCTACTGCGACGGCTGTCGCCCCGACTAGACGCCCCGTCTAACGGAAGCCGCGCGAGGAAGCCCGGCCCCGGGCCGAACGCAGACGCCGGCGCAACTCCACGCCGGAGGTGGTTGCGAGCGTCCGCTGCGCCGTCTTGAGCGAGTTCCAGCGTACGTCCGCCAGCTCGATCGGCTTGCCCTCCTGGCCTTCGGGCGTGAACACGAACGAGTAGCGGCCCTTGTAGTCGTGTCCCGGCCGCTCCCGCACGGTCGCAATCCACGTTCGTCCGCTTTCGTCCTGGAACGTCCTCATGTCTCGCCGCTCTCCCGTCGGTCGATGCCCTATGGTCCCCGGTCCGGCCTGGGCCGCAACTCCGGGAACTCGTATACGATAACCCCTTCATCCGTCACATCCGAGCACACCCGCTGGCTGTCCTCGAGCTCCATTCCGTCGAGGAGCTTCTTGGCGGCGTCGGGCGACAGATCCATGTACGCCGCGACTTCGCTCGCAGTCAGGCGTCCCCCGTGCTGACTGGCCAGCCGGAGGATGCCGCGCTGGAGTTGACGGGGGGATCCCCTGCGCCAGCGCAATCTCTTGATTCCCGACCAGATCAGCGCCGCCCCGCCGGCGACTGCGGTGGCTCCGCCGGCGAGCATCACCAGCGTCATGACAGCCAGGCCGGGGGCACCCATGCCGAGGACCGTGGCGCCCCCCGACAGCCAGCCTGCACCGATGAAGCCCAGCAACGCACCACCACCGATCCGGATCCAGCCCTGCGCCGAACGATCTTCGGGGGGCGCGTACATGACTGGAGCCGATGGATCCGCATAGTGGGCGAGGGCTTCGTCACCGGGTTGGATCCCCGGGCCCGCGTCCGGACTCGCGATCGCGCGGTAGGAAGCGTGTCTCCAGTTCAGGCCACAGCGCGGACAGAGCCGGTGCTGGAACCGCATGAGCCAGTAGATCAGCGCCCCGATTCCGGACGTGGCCAGGCCGAGGACCACCAGGAGGGCGATGTGCTGCGGCTTCGAGAAATAGTGGTCCCCGTAGCCCTGGTGCCGGCACCGGGGACAGGTCTTCGCCCAGGTCAGCGGGCGGCCGGCGGGATTCTCCGCGCCGCACGTCGTACATCGTCGCGCCGGGGTCTCCAGGGCGGCGCCGCAGGTGGTACAGCGGAGGGGTTTTGCCATGCGTCCTCGGGCTGGTGAATCCGGCAGTGCCGTACGACGATTCGACTGGAACGGATTCGCGCAGTCCGACCGGAACGTGCGCCCACACGGCGCGGAAGCTCGACAGCGACGGCTGCGCGCTCGAATATAACACGCTCCCAGGGAGCCCAACGCCGCCCCGGGCCCGGTCGATTCACACAATCGGTCCACCCGGGCGGGCCACCCCCCACTACCAGGCACGACCCATGTTTCTGGATTTCGCGCTGATCTCCGGCCTGCTGGTGGTCGCCCACCTGCTGCGCTCCCGGATCCGGCTCTTCCAGGCGATCCTCCTGCCGACGCCGATCCTCGCGGGGCTGATCGGACTGGCGGCGGGCCCGGAGGGACTCGACCTCATCCCCTTCGCGCGCGACGAGGGCGGGGCCCCGGTGATGCGGCGCTACCCGGGCGAGCTCGTGATCCTCCTGTTCGCCACCCTGTTCATGGGCTCGCGGGCGGGCGGACCGGGCCTCGCGACGATGATCCGCAGCGCGGGAGACACCTTCTTCTACAACCTGTCGGCCTGGATCGGCCAGTTCGGCCTCGCGCTCCTGTTCGCCGGCGCCGTCCTCATTCCCCTCTTCCCGGAAGTGGGCGGACCCTTCGCGCTGATGCTCCCCTCGGGCTTCGCCGGGGGACACGGAACCGCAACCGCCGTCGGATCCATTCTCGCCGGCCTGGGCCACGAGAACGCCATGGCCATCGGGTATACCTTCGCCACCATCGGCCTGCTGGCGGCCGTGCTGGGGGGCGTCGCGGCGATCAACCTCGCCACGCGGTCGGGCTGGACGCGTCTCGTCGCCACCCCGCGCGAGCTTCCCGCCGACCTGCGCCGCGGGCTGATCGACCCGGCCGGCGCCAGGCACGTCGGCCGGGAGACGGTAAGCCCCCTGGCCCTCGAGACTCTCTCGTGGCATCTGGGGCTCGTGCTTCTCGCGTACGGGGCCGCGCACGCCGTCAGTTGGGCGCTCCGGTCGGCGGGAGGCCAGTTCACGGCCCTCCCCATGTTCGCGCTGGCGGTGATCTGCGGTGCCCTGCTCCAGAAGCTGCTGGACGGCGTGGGCGTCGGCCGGCACGTGGACCGGCAGACGATGGGACGCCTCGGATCGTCGATCTCGGACTTCCTGGTCGCCTTCGGGGTGGCGTCGATCCCGCTGACCATTGTGGCCGACTACGCGGCGCCCATCCTGGTCATGTCCGCCTTCGGCTTCACCCACGCAGCCCTCATCACCTGGTGGATCGCCCGCCGGACCTTCCATAACTACTGGTTCGAACGGGGGATCTTCACCTTCGGCTGGACTACCGGGGTGGTGGCCATGGGGATCGCGCTGCTGCGGGTGGTGGACCCCCGGATGAAGTCGAAGACGCTGGACGACTACGGGCTGGCATACCTGCCGATCGCAATGGTCGAAATCGTGGTGCTTTCGACCCTGCCGCTGTGGGTTGCCGGCGGGGCGGTCTGGCAGCCGGGATTGCTGCTCACAGGCGTGGCCGCGGGACTTCTGGTGGTCTCCTGGAAGACGGTCGGGTTCTTCCCTGCCGATCCGGTGGCGCGGCGGGCAGGAGAGTCCCGGTGACGCGAGCCGCCGCCGCTCAACTCCAGGGGAAGGGCGAGTTGCTAACCGGGTGGAGCCGGCCTTCGGCGTAGCGGCTGTAGCGGAAGGGCTCGAGCAGCTCTTGCGGCCGTCCCGTCAACTCCTTCGCCACCAGGGCGCCCACGCCGATCATCTTGTAGCCGTGGTTCGAGTCGGCGATGAAATAGACGTTGTCGGCGAAGGTGTCGAACACGGGAAAGCTGTCCGGCGTGAAGCTTCCGATGCCCCCGGAGGGCTCCCGTCCGATCAGGTGGCGTCTCCCCTCGAATCGCTTCTGGCAGAAGGCCAGCGCCGCGGTCCAGGCACGCTGGAAGTGCTCGCCGACGACGAAGTCGGGGGACGCGGGCCCGTAGGGATCGATTGCGACCTCGCGGTCGGGCCTGGCGACCCTGCGCGGCATGGTTCCGCCCTGCACCCCACCGAAGTGGAAGTCCGGTTTGTAGTAGATGCCCCAGGAACGCTCGGTCACCGGCCCGTCTTCGTCGAAAAGGGGCTCGTCGGTGTCGACGTGCACGACCGGCGGCATGTTGCCGCGGTTGTCCACCAGGAAGCCGGGATCGACCTTGAGCGTGCCTTCCTGAAGTGCCCAGTACGTCCAGGTGGGCACCTGATGGAGCTTGCCGCCGGCATCCCGGACAGCAGTGGCGTCCGGGAGATCGAGCATCGCCCACTGCCTCCGGACCCACGGGCCCGTGGCCACCACCACCTGCTCGCAGCCAATGTCCCCCCGATCCGTGATCACCGCGGTGACCGCGCCCGACGCATCGCGCGCGAAGCCCTCGTTCCGGACCCCGAAGACGAGCCGGACGTCCTCGGCCTCCACACGCGCCCGCAAGCCCTCCAGGGAAGCCATGTTGTTGGCGTAGCCGCCCCGGTGCTCGTGCAGCACGCTGGTGATGCCCCCGGCCTGCCAGTCGTCGAAGATGGCCCGCATGTAGGTGCGGGATGCTCCGGCGCCCTCCACGAAGGTCGATTCGTACCCGATGGCCCGCTGCTGCTCGTGGATCGAGGCGACGTCGTCGCGCATGGCTTCGTGGCTGATCTGCAGATAGCCCACGGGGTGGTAGGAGAACCCCTCCGGATCGCTCTCCCAGACGGCCACCGAGTGCGCCATCAGCTCGCGCATGGCTGGCTGGAAGTAGTTGTTGCGTATGACCCCGCAGGCGATGCCCGAGGCTCCCGCGCCGACGCCGGTCTTGTCGATGACGACGATGTCGCGCCCGTCGCCGCGCCGGGACGCCCGGAGTTCCCGGGCCAGGTGCCAGGCGGTGGAGAGGCCGTGGATGCCGGCCCCGATGATGACGTACTTGGCGGTCATGGCCCCTCGGCGGGCCTATCTCACGAGCAGAATCCGGTTGTTTACGGGATAGAGCCACTCTACGCCGCGCTCCGTCACCACGGCGTCGTCCTCCAGCGGGATGCGCACCTTGGCGTTGTCCCACTCCGGGTTGGCCGTGTAGGCAAACAGCTCGACGGAGATGAGGGTGCCCGGGCGCAGCTCGTAGGTGAGCTGGGTCGGGTTGAAGAAGGCCAGCGAGGGGCCGATGCCGTGGCCCCAGTTCCCAACCGAGTGCGGACCGATGACGACATCGGTGACTGCCGGATCGGCGGTGGGCTGGTTGAACTCGATGCGGTTGAAGCCTGCGGCCTCGATGGCGGCCCAGGTGGCGTCCAGCGCCTCCCGGGCGGTGGCTGCGGGCTTGATGGAGGCCTTCATCACGTCGCGCACCTCCACCGCCCGGTCGAAGGCGAGCTGGAGTCCCGGCGGTGCCCGGATCTCGCCCTCCCGCAACACGTACGCGATGCGCTTCATGTCGGTGTAGAAGTCGAGGTAGCCCACGCCCCAGTCGATCATGAGCAGATCGCCCCGCTGGATGATGCGCGCCGAGGAGGTGGACTCGATTCCCAGCGGGCCGGTGATGTAGATGGAGGGCATGTCGAACGACGATTCGAGGCCCCGCTCGAGCAGCCGGTCCCACATCCACCAGGCCACGTCCTCGAGCGCCGTCACGCCCGGCTCGATGACCTCGTTGGAGAATGCCCGCTCGGCGATCTCGCGGCTGATCTCGCCGGCCTCGGCGAAGGTGGCGATCTCCATGGCCGTGCGGGTGGCCCGGAAGTCCGACACGAAGCGCTCGGCGGAAACCAGGCGTTCGCCGTAGACGGGGCCCAGCGTCTCCTTCAGGTGCAGGTAGGAGCTGTGCGAGAGCCCGTCGGCGCCTCCGATGGCGGGGGCGATGTTCACGCCGATGCGGCCGGGGTCGCGCTCGGTGACGAATCCGGCGAGCGCGGCCGCCGGGGCAAAGCGGTCGTAGACGCCGCACTGCTGGAGCATGTAGCCGCTCACGCCCAGCGCCGCGCGCTCGACGCGCCCGCCGTCGCCCGGGTTGGTGAACACGTAGTAGGCCCAGTCGCCCACGTAGCCCCGGCCCAGCGCATCCCACAGCGGATCCAGCAATCCCTCGCGCATCACCACGATCCACATGTCGAGATCGTTGTCCTGCATGGCCTTGGGGAGGACCAGGTCGAACTTCTCGGCACGAATCTGGCACATGCGCTCCCAGCGGCGGCGCGACTCCTGCCCTTCCGCGGGGGGTGGGACGGTGAAGCTGGCTGCCAGCAGAGCGGCGGCGAGAATCAGCCCGCGGGTTGAGGACCGCGCAGCAGACCGTCGGGAAGATACGGAACGGCGCCCGTCCGGCGCCGGAGGCGGCGAGTGTAGAGACGGACGGGCCGATTGGGTATCTTCGGTCACGCTCATGGCAACGTTCCTGAAGGGGGCGAAGTCTCAAGGACATGTTTCGGATGCACACACGCGGGGAATCTCGGGGATCGCCTGCCGTCTGGCAAAGCCGGCGACTCCTCCTCCCCACGCTCGTCCTCGTCGGGACGTTGACCCCCGGGACCCGGCCGGCGCACCTGTCCGCACAGCGGATTCCCTCCGCCTACCGCTTCATCGAGACGGCGCAGGAGGCGGGCGCGGCCATGTTTACGGTGGAGCCCCGGGCGGGGATCTTCGGGTTCGGACCCAAGGGCGGGCGGATCATGGGCTCGTACTATCAGATACGCGTCGGCGGACCGTTCTCCCTGCAGGGGAACCTCGGGTACCTGCCGACGACCCGGGACGTCATCGATCCGCGGCGGGACGAGGGGGACCGCAAGATCGGGGAAGCGGACGTGACCATGGGAACGGCGGATGTGCGCCTCCAGTTCACCCTCACGGGCCCACGGACCTGGTATCGGCTCGCGCCCCACCTGTTCGCGGGCGGGGGCATCGCCCTGGACCTGGCGCCAGACCAGGACATCGACATGGTGCTCGAGGAGGACGACCGCTTCTCGTTCGGTCCCTCCTTTCTGGGGAGCTTCGGCGCGGGGATCAAGTTGTTTCCCGTCGATCGCATCTCGGTGCGCGCAGAGGGCATCGTAACCTACTGGAAGGTCAACACGCCCCGCGGCTTCCTGCGCACCGACCGACGGCTCCTGCCGCCACCCGAGGGCTCCGACGAACCCGCCATCCCCGACGACGGTTTCTGGGCGGTGGGGCGAGGTCTCTCCGTCGGGATCGCCTGGCGGTTCTAACGGTGGCCGACTGATGGGTGACGGGCCGGGCGCCCGGGGGGATCGGACTCCGGCGACGCGATTCGAGTCCCGTCCCGCCGACTGGCTCTCCTGCACCGAGGCGCTGGCGCGGGTGATGAAGCGCGCGCGCGCGCTTCCGGCGCTTCTGCTTCCGATCGAGGCGGCCAGGGGCATGGCACTGGCGCGGCCGGTCGAGAGCCCGGTCACCCTGCCCCCCTGGGACAACTCCGCCATGGACGGCTACGCGGTGCAGGGAGACTCCATCGCGGGGGCCACTCCGGACGCCCCCCGCGTCCTGCGCGTCACCGCCGCTCTGCACGCGGGCGAGGTGGGCGGGGTGGTGGTGGGGGCGGGCGAGGCGGTGCGCATCATGACCGGAAGCCCGGTCCCGGAGGGGGCCGACTGCGTGAT
>VXNP01000048.1 GCA_009840525.1 Gammaproteobacteria bacterium | reverse complement strand
CCCCCGCCGCGCATCAGCCCGCCACCCCGGGCCCGCACAGCGGCACATCCCCGGCTCCTTCCGCCGCGCGCGACTCCACCTCGACCTTCCAGCGCACTGCGGTGCCGAACATCCCGGTGCCGTCGCCGAAAACCGAGGGAACCACGGTCTCCCCGTTGATGTTCAGCCGGCCCTCCCGGATCCAGTTGGCCCAGTTGCGGTCCAGGGCCGCGATGGTGACCTCGGCGCGCGCGTCCCCGGGAAGCCCCGCGTCCAGGGTGCGATGCAGCTCCACGTTGTCGACGTCGGACAGCAACTCGAGCAGGAAGTCCCTTGGGAAGACCATTTCGGTCACGTCGCGTCCCCGGCCGAGCACGGTGACCGGCAGGTACAGCGGATCGGACGACGACCAGAGGCCGGGGCTCAGTCCGGCGATCTCGGCCTCGCCGACATGAGCCCAGGCGCCGTCGACGGGGGCCCAGGTGAAGCGATAGCCGGTGCCCGGCTCAACCCGGCAGCGGCCGTTCTCGACCGAGAAACCCTGCGGAACGAACGCGTCGGGCATGCGGCTGGTCCCCTCCAGCACGCTGCCGTCCGGCGTCGTCACGGCGAGGGTGAGCGCTTCGCCGGGCGCGAACACGGCGGACGCCACAGTGGCAGTATGGCAGGAACCGACCATGCCAAAGGGCCTGTCCTCCCCATACAGATCCTCGGGCAGCACCGTGCAGGCACCCAACGGATCCTCTTCCTCCACGAGCGGCAGGGAGTGCCCCGACCCGCCGGTTATGCGCACTGCCGCGCCCGGCACTTCCGTCAGCGCCTGCTGATACGCCTCGCTGACCACCACGACCGCCCGGGTGTCGATCCGAGAGGGCTCGGCAGGGTCGATGGTGAGCACGACCGTGGCGAGGGCGACCAGCGTCTTATGTCCCGACCCCGGCGAGACTTCCGTCACGTCGCAGCCGGCAGCACCGGCCATCATCCCCAGCAGCGTCAGCAGGCGACGCATCCCGGCACGGCGCATCGCTGACCGCCCGGTCCGCATCCGCGACCGCGGGAGTGCCGCCCGGCCGGCATCATGATCCCACGCCCCGGCGCCCATCAGAACGACACCTCCACGCCGAGGGTTGGCAGGATCGGGAGCATGTGGTTGTCAATGGCCGAGAGGTTCCCGCGGTTGTAGTGGCGCTGGCGCCACAGCACGTTGTTGCGGTTGTAGAGGTTGATCACGCTGACGTAGGGCGAAAGGGTGCCCCAGCCTCTTTGCAGCGTCTTGCGGAAACTGACGTCCAAGCGATGGTATGCGGGGAGCCGGGCCCCGTTTCTGGGTCCGAGCAGCGCGGTCCTGACGCTCGCATAGTCATAGCGCAGGTCGGTCAGCCGCTGCTCGTACTTGCGGAATCTCGCCAGTTGGGCCGTGTAGGGCGTGCCCGTGCCCAGGTTCCAGCGCAGGCCGGCCTCCACGCCCCAGGGCAGATCGCGCTGGATGGCCACGTCGATTTCCAGGCGCCGGTCGAAGATGGGCGGGAATTCGATGATCGGCGGGGGCAGCACGCCCGCATCCGTGTCCACGAACGTCCGCGTGGCTTTCAGAAGCGATACGGACACCCACCCTCGCGTCCTTCCCGCGTCCTTGCGAAGCAGCGCGTCGATCCCGACGGAGCGGCCGTCGCCCGCCAGCAGATCGTCCGCCGGATCCGTCGGATCGTCGGCCCAGTTCTGGGCGATCACGCCATCGAAGGTGCGGAGGTATCCCTCCGCGGACGCGAACCACTCGCGGTCGCTGCCGAAGAAGCCCTCCACACCCGCCTGGACCTGGTCGGAGATCACGGCCGGCACGTGTTCGCCCGACAGTACCCACGCGTCCATGCCGACCGGCAGCCGCTCGTCGCGCAGCGAGTGCAGGAACTGCGTCTGGCGTCCTCCCGCCACGCGCACCGCCCAGCGGCCGTCGCCCACGAAGCGCTTGACGGCGACGCGCGGCGACGGCACCGCCTCAGTCGGGCCCGCCCGCGGTCGCCAGCCGTCCCACCTGAGCCCGGCCTCGAGCAGCCACGGGCGGCTCGGGGTCCAGGTCAACTGTGTGTACGCGCTGGACTCCCAACCGCTGCTCTCGCTGTTCTGGAAGTTCGGGGGAACGCCCTCGGACACGTTGCGGCTTTCCCGGTGGGCGGCCGCGACTCCCGACTTCCACCGCATGCGCGACGTGGGACGGAGTTCCAGATCGGCCCCGGCCGAAGACTGGCCGATCTCCGTATCGATCCGCGTGTCTTCATATTCGGTGAAGTTGAACCGGGCGCCGAAGCGGGAATATGCGCCGTGGACCTCGAGCGTCCCTCCCCCGGGCATGAGATGGGTCCACGATGCGCCGACTGCGTCGTTGCCCCAGGGCCATCGGACGTTCCAGCCCGGGTCCTGATTGTCCGCGAGATCATCCGCGACGGACTCGAGGCTCGTGAACAGGAATTCGAGTTCCCGAAGATCGATCCGGTCCCGGCCGGAATACGCGTTGATGCGCACCCGGTCGCCCCCCTTGGTCCAGCCCTCGAAGACGGCCTGGAGGTCCGCGAGGGTGTATGGGAATGCGGAGTCGGTCAGCCTGGTCACCAGGTCCCAGTAGCTGCGGCGTGCCGAGACCTTCCAGCGTGCCGCGGCGAGCCCGAGGCCGTCGCGAAGCCCGGGTGCGAGACCGCCTCGCACCGCCACGCGCGACGAGATCAGGCCGAGGCCGGCGTCGACGCCCAGCGTGCCGTCCCCCACGTCGGACTCCACGAGCAGCACGGACGATGTCCGTCCTCCGAACTCCGCGGGAAAGCCCCCGGACCGGAGCTCGGCGCGCTCGACCATGTCCGGGTTGAAGACCGAGAATATCCCCATCAGATGGTAGGGATGAAACAGCGGCACGCGGTCCATCAGGAAGAGGTTCTGATCGCCCGAACCACCCCGCACGTTCAGGACGGCGGTGAAGTCGGACACCCGGGTGACGCCGGGGAGGATACTCACGGCCCGGACCGGATCCGGTTCCGCCAGCCCCGGCAGGTTCCTGAGCTCCTCCCCGCTCAGCTCCTGAACCGTGATGCCCGCCGATTCCTCGAAGCGCGCCCGCTGGCGGCTGCGCCGCGCTTCCACGACCACGGGATCCAGCTCGATCGCCTCCTCCGCGAGCGAGATCTCAAGCTCGAGGTCCGTGTCCGGCGCCAGTTCGATCTCTTCGTCATGGAGGGCGTAGCCGATGCGCCCGATGGTCAGGCGGTAGCGGCCGGCCATGAGATCGCGAAATGCGAAGAAGCCGAGCGCGTCGGTGCCGGTCACGCTCTCGACGGTGGAATCCGCGGCCAGCCTGAGGCGGGCGGTCGCGCTGGCCACCGGGACCTCGACCTCCGAGCGCACCCGGCCGCTGAGGGTTGCATCCAGGGGCAACGCCGCCCTTGCCGCCCGGGGCACGATGATGACCTGGGCGCCCAGTTCCACGTACCCCAGCTCCGTGCCGTCGAGCAACCGGTCGAGAGTGCGCGCAATGTTCTGTGTTGTGCAGGCGCAGTCGACGACGCGGTCCGGCGGGAGCAGGCTGGGGCTGAAGGCGATCTGGATCCGGGAAGTCTGGGCAAGCTGGACCAGGGCTTCGGACAGCGGCATCCGGTCGATGGAGAGGCGGGCGGCGGCTGCGAGCAGGGTGCCGGGCTCGGGGTCGACTCCGATCTGGCCCCTGAGCGCCGTCAGCTCGGTGTCCTGGGCGGCCAGGGAGGAGGGGAAGGGGAGGATGGCGGGGATGAGGACGAGTGCGGCCGGGATCAGTGGGGAGGTGATCCGGCGCATCCCGCGCGCCTGCGAAGTCGCGGAGGCCCCGCTGATCCGCGCGCCGATGAGCCGATATCCGGTCGGAGTCGGGGACGCCCGCAGGCGCTTCCGTTCCGGAATCATCGACCCTCGTCCGCGTCGCGCACCCGCATCCGAACCCGTCCGTCGCCGATGCTGCACTGGGCGTCGATCACGTTGCAGATCACGGTCATGACCTCATCCAGGGATTTCGACGTGAACCACATGGTCAGCGTTCGCTCCAGCAGGACGGCATCCTCGACCGCAACTTCTGCGCCGTACCGTTGCTCGACCTCCCGAATGGCCAGGTCCAGCGGCGTGTCCTGGAAGATGATGAAGCCCTCCAGCCAAGCGGCCGCCTCCTCGATCGGGGGCGCCTCGGTAACGGGGCCGGGCCGGCCTTCGATGATGCTCGCCGCCTGCCCGGCGCCCACCTGGACTTCCTCGGTCGCGGTTCCGAGCGCGACCGTTCCCTCGACTACGACGAGGCGGAGTTCGTCGAGCTGGGCGGTCAGATGAAAGCGTGTTCCGAGGACGCGCGCGGTGCCCGCCGCGGTGGTGACCCGGAACGGCTGTGCCGGGTTGCTGGCGATGGAGAAGAACGCCTCGCCCTCGAGCACGACTGCCCGGGCGGAGCCGTCGACGTTGCGGACCCGGCTGCCGGGACCCAGGCGGATCACGCTGCCGTCGCCCAGGCGGACCATCGCGGTCTCGCCGGGCGCCGTGATGAACTCCTGGGACGCCAGGCTGCCCCCTCCCCCGCCGCTCGTGGCCGGCTCCCGCTCGTTCCAGATGACAAGGGCCGCCGCCGCGAAGACGCCCGCGGTGGCCCAGCCCGCAAACAGGCCGAAACGGGAGCGCGCGGGTCGGTTGCGTGCCCGGTCGTCCGCGCGCCGGATGGCGGCCGCTCTCCGGGCTTCCGCCTCGCGGACCACCATGTCGGTCGAGGGCGGGGCGCCGGGCTCCACCTCCAGGTCGGCCGCGCGCGCGACTTCGACCAGCAGGCGGAGGTCGTTCACTTCCTCCTCGGCGTCCGGGGTCTCGCGGAGCCACGCCTCGACCGACCGATTTTCGTCGTCGGTCGTCCGGCCGCGCAGATACTGTAGCAGCAGTTCGTCCATCTCTCTCGATCCTTCCGGGGTTCCCGCCGGGAACCGTTGTCCTACACCGGACAAGCGCACGGCGCGCCGCCAGCTACTATCCGAACGGAGCACGGGCTCAGGTCAGCCATCGGCCGCCACCGCCCGGCGAACCGTCCTGAGCGCGGTCGACATCTGGTTCGCCACCGTCTGCGCCGAAACGTTCATCACCGCGGCCGCTTCCGCGTGGGAAAGGCCCCGCTGAAAGACGAGTTCGAACACTTCGCGCCGGCGGTCCGGCAGCGCCGCCACGGCGGCCCGGAACCGGTCTGCCAGCAGGTTGGCGTCGAGCACGTCGGCCGGGGTCGCCGCCTGACCGCCCCGCATCGCATCGTCGCGCCCCTGCCGGTCCTGCCAGCGCCGCCGCACCGCCCGCCGGCGTTTCTCATCGATGACGAGATGGCGGACGATGCGGTAGAGGTAGACCCGCGCGGAGCCCCGCGGACGCCATCCGCGCCGCCGTTCCCAGACCTGGATGAAGGCCTCCTGGGCCATGTCCCGCGCCAGATCGGGATCGCCCAGTTGGTTCGCCGCGTAGCGCACCAGTTCGGGCCAGCACACGTCCATCAACCGGCCCAGGGCGGGCTCGGATCCCCCGCGGATCTCGTCCATCAGCGACGTCAGGACGTCGTTGTGCGCCGAATCCGGGTTGGGGCTGGGTACTGACATCTGGTGTCGAATAGTGTCAACTTTGGGTCGGCCACGCTGGCGACTCCTGCAGAAGTAGCGCACGGCGCAGCGATGTCTACTACAACGTGCCGGTCTGGCTGGCTCCGCGCCCGTTCTCTACGATGTCCGGGTCACGCAATCGAGCCGGAGGCATCCGATGGAAGAACGCCGCCAACGCATCTCATCCCGTTGCCGGGCCTCCCTTGTCGCGGTTCTGAGCATCGCGGCGGGCGCCTGCATGCAAGCCGGGGACGGGTCCTCCTCCGCCGACGCTTCTTTCGATGTCCTGATCACCAACGCACGCGTGGTGGACGGCGCCGGCAACTCCTGGTTCCGGGCGGACGTGGGCGTGCGCGGGGACCGCATCGCCGCCGTGGGCCGCCTCTCGGGCCGCGCCGCCGCACGGACCATCGACGCGCGCGATCGCGTCGTCACCCCCGGCTTCGTCGACATGATGGGCCAGGGCAGCCTAGTGCTCATCACCGATCCCCCGAGCGCCGAGAGCAAGCTCCGCCAGGGCATCACCACCTACCTGTCCGGCGAGGGAGGCTCGGCCGCGCCCCAGAGCGCCGAAACTCAGCGCAATCCGCCCGTCATCGACGGCGACACGCTGCGCTGGCGCAGGTACTCCGAGTACTTCGCGATCATGGAGAGCTACGGCATCCCCATCAACGTGGTGCACGACGTCGGTCTCACCCAGGTCCGGCGCGTGGTCCTGGGCGTGGAGGATGTCGCGCCGACGCCCGAGCAGCTCGAGGAAATGCGGGAGCTGGTGCGCGAGGGGATGGAGGACGGGGCCGTCGGGGTGTCCACTTCTCTCATCTATCCGCCCGCCGTCTATGCGAGCACCGAAGAGCTCATCGCCCTGACCTCGGTCGCGGGCGAATACGGCGGCGTCTACTTCACGCACATGCGCAACGAGAGCCACGCGGTGCTCGAGGCCATCCGCGAAGCCATCACCATCGGCGAGGGCGCGGGCGTGCCCGTGCACATCTACCACCTGAAGGCGGCGGGCCAGCGCAACTGGCCGCTTATGGATGAGGCGCTCGCCCTCATCGACTCCGTGCGCACCGCGGGGATGGACGTCACGGCCGACATCTATCCCTACGTCAGAAACGGGATCGGGCTGGGGTCATTCCTGCATCCCCGGCACTACGCCCGTGGCACCCAGGCCTTCCTCGAGACGCTCTCCGACCCCGAGCTGCGCGCGCAACTGAGGAACGAGGTCGAGACCGACTCCGAGTGGGAGAACTGGTATCGGCACGTGGGGATGGACTGGAACAACGTCCTCATCGTGGCCGCGTCGGACGAAGTCGATCCCGGCGTCATCAACCGGTCCGTGGCCGAGGCTGCGGAGGTGCTGGGGACGGATCCCTGGAACGCCTTCTTCGACCTGGTGCAGGCCGGGGGCGTGAGCGTGAACCCGCTCAGCATGAACGAGGAGCAGAAGTGGGCCGCGTTCCGGGCGCCGTTCGTGATGATCGACACGGACGCCTCGCCGGTGAATCCCGCATCTACCGCCAGCTCGCATCCGCGCGCCTTCGGGGCCTTCCCGCGCGTGATCGCCAAGTACGTGCGCGAGGACGGGGTGATCACCCTTGAGGAAGCGGTGCGCCGCATGACTTCGCTGGCCGCCCGCAGGCTCGGCCTCTACGACCGCGGCATCGTGGCGCCGGGGATGGCCGCCGACCTGGTGGTCTTCGACCCGGCCGAACTCCGCGACATGGCCGAATTCGGCTCGAACGCAATGCGCTACGCGGAGGGGGTGGACTACCTGTTCGTGAACGGTACGCTGGTTATCGACGACGGTGAGATGACCGATGCGCTGCCGGGGAGGCTGCTCAAGCGCGCGGGGTAGGTTGATGGTTGCCGTCCACGGTGTACGATCATTCGGTATACTTGCTCCCCGTCCGACACGCCGAGAGGCCTCGGGCGGGGTTATTTTCCCGATTGGTCAGTGAGCGGCGAACCTCCCATCAAGCGCACGGTCGCCTTCGTGGAGGCTGTGGGTCTGACCGCCGTACTAGTCGGAGGTTCCCTCCTCGCCGTGCCGCCGCTCCACGCCCAGTCGAGTGAGGAGCAACCCGCGACTGCCCCTGCGGGCGAGACCGACTTGGCGGCTATCGCGACTCTCGCGGCGTGGGCGGATCAGGTGTGGCTGTCCCTGCTCGACCGCGATGGCGCCTACTACGGCCGTCTGGCGGAGGAGGGCATCTTCCAGCGGTTCAATCCTGAAATGGACCACGAGTACGAGCTGGATGTCCGCATGGGCCTCTTCGATCCCGGTGAGGACGCGCGCTGGGCCGAGCTGCCCAACGGCTTTCGGGTTGCCGGGGGCTCGCTCAACAATCCGCACATCCTCAACGTCGTGGACTGGCGCCAGGAGACCCATATTTCCGGCGCCGTGGACCTGATGGCACGCTACCGCCGGGAGCGATCGCTCTCGGCATGGCGCGACTACCCGTGGGTCGGCGTGCGCTGGCGCGACGTGCTCGGAACGCCGTGGACCGTGCAGGTGGGGCTCGGCGTCCACTTCTTCAAGCCGTCCGCAGACGTGGAGCTCGCGCTGACACGTTCCTGGAGAGACAGGGAAGACCGGAGCTGGACGCTGGAGGTGCGCCTCGCAGCGCTCGACGCCTTCAACGAAGCGATCTTCCAGGGCCTGGGTGTGAGGGCGGACGACGTGCACGCCCACTACGACTACGCGGGGGCTCCCCTCGCCGCTCGCACGACCCTGAGGGCCGCGGCGTCACGCTGGCTGGCGGAGCTGCACGCGGGGTCGAGCCGAAGAAGCGAGGTGCAGGTGACCTTTCCGGCAACCGGTTCGGCTCCCTTCACCCAGCTCGAACAGGTCGCCTTCCTGGGAGCACTCTTCCAGGTGACACCGCTCGAGCGCGTGACGCTGGCGCTGTACGGTACCTGGGCGAGGGCGGACACCGAGCGGCGGGTGTTCGCGAGCGGGCTCGGCTTCACTCTGCGCGAGCAGACGGTGACCGTGGGCGCCCGCGCGCGGACCCGCCTGAACCCGCTATGGGCGGTCGAAACGGAGCTGGCGCGGGTGCGGCGACCCGAATGGCGCACGCCGGGAGGGGGCGCTCGCCGCGAGCACCGTGATCGCGGGGTCTTCGCGCGGGCGGCCCTCGTCCGGTATCCGGAAGCGGGATGGACGAGCCGCCTGGCCTATGTCCTTCTGGACCGCGATGCGGGCTCCCGGGCGCCCTGGCTCACCGCGCAGAATCAGGGACTGATCACGGAAGCGGGCCACCGGTTCCGGTCCGGCTTCGAGTTGACGGCCGGGCTCCGCTGGGACCTTGACCACTTCGGGCGGGATCGGTTCGAGGGCGCCCATCTGCGGCTGTCGGCCGCCTGGTGATCCGTCGGCTCCTGTCAGCGCCTCCATGAACGCCAGCTGACTGGCCTCGGCGCGCACCCTTGCGACGGGGGGTAGGGAAGCTCCCAAAGCCGCGCGGGGCCGGCAGCGGGCGTCGGGGTCGAACCGTGGATGTCGATGAGGCAGTTGTCGTCCGAGTCCTCCCCGTCGGCATAGACGCTGGCATGGGCTGCGCCGACCGTGTAGTCCTCGGCAACCGACATGTCGACCACCCACCCGAGATCAGCCAGGGCTCCGAGGGTGATGGCCGACAAGGGCGGGCGCTCCGAGACTCCGATACGCGGCGACATCAGTTCGCCACCCATCTCGGCCTCGGACCAATGGGAGCGTTGACCGTCGTCCTCCAGAGGGATCTCCGCCCCTTGTCCGCCAAGGTCCAGGAAGGCCGCTACGGCGTTGCGTCCCTGGAAGGCGAGATCCTGGACGAGCCCGTCCCATGCCGCACTACCGGCGCCCATCCCCAGTATGTGGCCGATTTCGTGCCGAACAACTTCGTACATGAGCCCGATGTTCGGTGAGTGGAACCTCGGATCCCTCTTCTGCCCCAGGAACATCTGTTCCGAGAGTTCCATCCATCCTTCACGGGTGATCTCGTCCGAACAAAGTGGGGTTGCACCGGCCAAGTGCCCACCCAGTTCCTGGAAACGGGTCTCGACGCTCACCGCCAGCGTGCCGGCTGCAACCCCGCAGGACTCGGAATCGGAGAGATTGTTGTCCGCCAAAGCGCGTTCCCACCATCCAACTGCTCCGTCAATGACGGACCGCACGCAAGGAGAGAGTTCATCGGCATAGTCGAGCTCGACGCGGAACGGTGCATCGCGCGGCGCGCGCGGCACACCTGTAGCGGGACACCGGATGTCCCCGACATACAGGGCGCCGGGCCAGAAACTGCCCACGTACTCAAGCTCGGTTCGAACAGCGAACACAAGACCCGCAACCCCGTCTGCCAGCCCGGTGACGGTCAACAACCCGGCCTCGCGCACCTCGATCTCTGCGACGTCTTCCGGGCCGGGTGGCTGGCCCGGGCTCGAAGTCACGGCTACCTCATAGGTTACCGGCAACCCGCGAGGACTCTCGTACCATCCGCGCAGATCGATCTGCACCGTGCCGCCGACATCGACATGGACGGGAAGATCCAGACTCCGGCGCCTGCTCTCGATAAAGCCCAGATCGGCGAGGACGAGAACCACCACCGTGTCGGCAAGCGTTACCGAGTCGGAAGCACGAACCGTCGTCGCCACCAGTCGCGCCCAAATCGGATCGTCCGGCCTGTTGTTCCCGGTATTCAGGTACACACGAGAGCCCTCATAACCACGCGGCGCCCATGCTTCGACGTTGGTGGTGAGGCCCGCGGCATTGGGAAACGCGATCGAATCCAGCAGCCGCCATTCGATGGGCTGGATCATCTCATGACCCTCTTTGTCGTGAACCGTAGCGCCAAGCGTCAATATATTCCATAGTTCAACAGTATCTTCGGCCAACTCGACGAGGTCACTCGGATAGTCATCATAGGCAAACCTGTCGATCGAGATTGCTGCCGCATCCTGTGCTACGACGACCTCCGCCAGACCCTGTGCGCTCCCGCTCGTGGCAGTTATCGTCGCACTTCCGTTCGCGACCGCGGTGACGAGCCCCGTGCTGCTCACGGCGGCAACATTGGGCGCACTGCTGGACCACGTTACCGGCGCCTGCCCCATCGCATTCCCGTTCTGATCAGTCACAGCGGCGTTCAACGGAACGCTGGCCCCAATGGCGTCCAGGCTTGCCGTGGATGGACTCACCGTGATGGTCGCCGGCCGTGGCGGATCGGGGGTCGGCGGACTTGTCGGGTCGGGGGCGCTCGTCTCGTCGCCGCAACCAGCCATCAACAGGGCGCCGGCGAGGATTCGGAGAGTCGTTCTCACGGCGGATGCTCCGGTTTCGTGTTGGTCCTGGACCAGCGTCAGGCCTTAGCCCTCACCGGGTCCACCCGCACTGTCACAATGTCCGTGTCGTGGTACTTCTGGTGGCGCACCGACGTGGCCAGGTGGCGCAGCAGCCTGAGCGAGACATCGCGCTCAACCGGAAGCTCCGCCGAGAGGCCGCCGAGCAGCGCCAGGCGATCTTCGAGGTTGCCCTCGCCGGTCACCGCCAGAAACTCGAGTTCGGCGCCGCCGGCGTCGGCACGGGCCGTGACGCGCAGCCGCCGCTCGCCCGGCGCGTCGTCGTCCTTCGCCTGCTCGACCAGGAGCAGCAGGGTCTCTTCGGCGGCGAGGTCCAGCCGCTGCCCGATCTCCGCGTCCATTCCGGCACGGGACGCGAATCGTCCCAGGAAGTCCTGGATCTTCGGCAGCGCCTCGACATCGAGGCTCGTTTGCATGCGCCGGCGCGGCGGCCCGGTCAGCTCCATGAAGACCGAGAGCAGGATCGCGGTCAGCCCGCCCGAGGTCATCCCGTTCTCCAGTAGCGAACCCGCCCAGCCGAAGTACTCGGCCGGGATGCCGCCGCTCTGGAAACCGGACCCGATCCAGAACGAGACGCCGATGATGGTGGCCTTGCGGTAGTCGATGCCCTCCTGCGTGACCATCTCGACGCCCAGCACGAAAAGGATGGCGATGAGGACGATGATGTACGCGCCCACCACCGGGTCCGGGATGGCGAGCAGCACCGCCGTGGCCTTGGGGAAGAACGCCAGGGCGATGAAGATGAGCCCGATGCACATCCCCACCCGGCGCGCGGCGATGCCGGTGATGTCGACGATCGAGACGCTGTTCGAGTAGGTGGTGTTGGGAACCGTGGCCAGAAGACCCGACAGGAGGTTGCCCACCCCGTCGGCCGCCACCGCACCCTGCACCGCGCGGAAGTCGGTCGCCCGCCGCTCGCGCCACGAAACCCGCTGGATCGCCATGCCGTCGCCGATGGTCTCGATGGCGCCGACCAGCGTGACGAAGATGAACGCCGGAAGCATGGCCCAGAAACCGGCGCTCAGGCTCAGGTCGAAGCCGGGCCAGCCCGCCGCCGGTACCCCGAACCAGAGCGCCTCTCCCACGATTTCCATGTTGTAGGTGCCGAACCCCGCGGCCACCAGGCAGCCGCCCACCGCCCCGATGACCGACCCCCAGAGGCGGAGGGCTCCCCTGGCGCGGAGGATGATGACGACAGTGATCACGATGGTCGTCAGGGCAGTCAGGGGAGCGGCGGCCGGCGCAGCCGCCTCCGGCGCCACGAAGAGCAGGTCGAAGCCGATGGGCATGACCGTGACCGCGATCAGCATGATCACCGTGCCCGCCACCGTCGGCGTAATGAAGCGCCGCAGCAGCGGCAGGCGCGACGAGATCAGGAACTGGAAGAGCGACGAGGCCACGATCAGGGTGGCCAGCAGCGCGGGCCCGCCCAGTTGCAGCGCCGCGACCGAAACCGCTATGAAAACGCCCGAGGTGCCCATCAGCAGGACATATCCCGCCCCGATCCTGCCCAGCGGTCGCGCCTGAATCATCGTCGAGATGCCGCACACGATCAGCGCCGCGAACGCCGCCCAGGTCAGATAGGTCTCGCTCCCGCCCCCGGCCCGCACCACGATCGCCACCGTGATGACGATGCCCGCGATGTTGAGCAGGATGTACTGGAACCCGAGCCCGAAGGACACGCCCCAGCCGGGAGTTTCGTCAGCCTGATAGCGAAGGTCCTGCCGCGTAGGGGAGGGAGCCATGGTGGGTTGCGCTCAGGGTTTGGGGGACCGGTGCAGGGAACGTCGCAAGCGGCGCGCCGCAGGGTCACGACGGGGAGGATAGACGGGGGGCATAATCGGGGCGCGGGCGCGGGGATGGCAAGGCGGGGCATTGCCCGGACTCAAGGCGATGTGCTACCGCTTAGCATCATGCCGGAATTCGGGAGTGCCTCATGAAACGACGAGACGATCCAACCGCAGCCTCTCCAGCACGGACCGCAGCTTCTTCGATGCTCGGCCTGGCCGTCCTCACACTCACCGCGTCCTGCGGCGACGCCCCTCCGAGCGGGGCGGGGGAAGCCGGCCCCGCCAGCACCCTCGAGCGCAACCAGGCGCTCCACATCCCCATGCGCGACGACGTGCGGATCGCGGTCGATATCTGGCTTCCGGAAGGGATCGAGCCGGGCGCGCGCCTGCCGACGATGGTGCGGGCCACCCGCTACTGGCGGGCGCGCGAGCTGGTCGATGTCCCGCTCGAGCGAGCGTCCAACTTCGACGAGGCCGAGCGCTGGAACGGGGCAGGGTACGCGCTGGTTCTCATCGACGCGCGCGGGAGCGGGGCCTCCTTCGGCATCCGGCGCTTCGAGCTCGCCGAGGACGAAGTGCGCGACTACGGGGAGGTCGTCGACTGGATCGTGGCGCAGCCCTGGTCGAACGGACGGGTCGGTGCCTATGGGGTGTCGTACGCGGGCAATACCGCGGAGATGCTCGCGGTCAACCGGCACCCGGCTGTGAAGGCGGTGGCGCCGCTCTTCAACGACTTCGACAACTTCGGCCACCTGGTCTTCCCGGGCGGGGTGCTCACCGTCGGTTTCCTGGAGAGCTGGTCGAACCGTACGCGCATGCAGGACCTGAACGACATCTGCGGGCTCTCGGGCGTGGACGGTCCCGAGTGCGATGAACTGCGCCGCAACCAGGTGACAGGCGTCAAACCGGTGGACGCGGACCTGGACGGCGCTCTCCTCGCGGCGGCGGTGGCCGAACACGAGGCCAACACGGTGCCCTTCGGCGCCGCGCTGGAGTACGAATTCCGCGACGATCCGTTCGGCCGTTACGACGAGACCAACGTCGGGCACCGGCGGAGCCCATCCGGCCACCTCCCGCAGATCGAGGAGTCGGGCGCGGCGATGTTCATTCGGGCCGGCTGGCAGGACGCCGGCACCGTGAACGGCACGCTGGGCCGCTACAACACCATCTCCAACGCCCAGCACGTCTTCATCGGGCCGTGGGACCACGGGGCGCGCAACGACGCCGATCCCTTCCGGCCGGACGACGCCCCGGTCGCCCCCGACGCGGCCGCGCGGTTCACCGAGCTCGTCGCATTCTTCGACGCGCACCTGAAGGATGGCAGGTCCGAACAGACGCCCACGGAGATCAACTACTACACGCTCGGCGCGGACCGGTGGACCCGTACCGAAATCTGGCCGCCCGAGGGGTTCGAGGATGTCACCTGGTACTTCAGCGCGGAGGGGATGCTGACCCGCGAGGCCCCGTCCGTCGCCGACGCCGAGGACGCCTACACCGTCGACTTCACGGCCACAACGGGCACGCGCAACCGCTGGTACACCAATGGCGGGGGCGGCGACGTGGTATACGGGGACCGGCGGGAGGAGGATGCGAAGCTGCTCACCTACACCAGCGCCCCGATGGAGGCCGACACGGAGATCACGGGCCACCCGGTCGTCACCCTGCACGTCGCCTCGACCGAGTCCGACGGCGCGTTCATCGTGTACCTGGAGGATGTCGCTCCGGACGGCACGGTGCGCTACATCACCGAAGGGCAGCTGCGCGCCGTGATGCGCGTGGTCACCGACGATCCGCCGCTCTACCGCAAGTACGGTCCACACCGCTCCGAGCTGCGCGCCGACGCGATGCCGCTCGTGCCCGGCGACGTCGCCGAAATCAGCTTCGACCTCTGGGCCACATCCGTGTTGATTCGGGAAGGCCACCGGATCCGCGTCGCCATCGCGGGCGCGGACGCCGACACCTTCCTGCGCTATCCGCGGGACGGAAGCGTGCCGGTGCTCTCAGTTCAGCGGAGCGCGACCTACCGGTCCGCCATCGTCCTGCCGATGAAGCCGATCTCCTGACCGCGTCTAACCCGCCCGCACGCCGAGAGCCTTCCCCGGTCGCAGGATGATTCTACGGCTCGAAATCGGCCTCGTGACCGTAGCGCGTGAGCAGCGATGCCAGTTCCGGAAGCGATAGATCCAGCACGGAGGCGGCTCGCCTCACGGAGAGATTCCCCGCGTCGAGGGCATCGGCGACACACCGGACGAATTCCGCACTGAACGTAGGAATCGCCGCTTCCCTGTCCGGCGCCGCACCACTCGCGATCGGAAGCCGGTCAGCGAGCGCGTCGACTTGCTCTCGGGACAGCAGGTAGAGGCGGCGGAGGCGGCGCACGTACACCTCCACCGGGACCCGGAGTTGCGCGGCACCCTCGATCAAACGAGCGGGGAGATCGCGCGATCGCGTCACGCGACTCCACTCCCGCTCACCCCTGTCCTGTGCGATCATGTCCTCTGCGGTCATGCGCATCGGCTCTCCCGGGCTCACGACGCCTTCCCGCGCCCGCTCGAATCCCAACTGCCGCCGCAGAACGGGCCAGGGCATCAGCAGCGCGGTGGCAAAGCTCTCGGCTACTCGCGCAACCAGCCATCGCTTCCCGCGGCGCGGCAGGCGAACGGATTCCACTCGGGCGGGCGGGATTGCATCCCAGGTCAAGAGGCGGAACAGTCCGTGCGCCATGCCGTAGTTCCGATGCCCCTCGGGCTCATGGTGGTTGACGAGCACGCACTTGATTCCTTGAGCGCGGACAGCGGCACTCGCGATTCCGGGTGGGGCATCCACCTCGAGCACCAGAATCCCCAGACGGTCTTCCAGCACCGACCGTAGCGCCGCCGCTGGGCAATCTCCGAGTTCCATGCGCTCGGAGAACGCCGCACCCGCGTCCCGCGCGTCACTGAAGGAGGAGTGGCGCGTCAGCGAGAGCTTCAGTTCAAGCCATCGAGGCTCGCGTCCCAGCTCCCGGGACAACTCCCGGTACATCGCGATCCATCCCCCTGCTCTGCGCTCGAATTCGTCGACGGCCGCGCTCGCCACCTCCGGACCCGTCCGGAACGTGAATTCCCCTTCACCCTCCAGGCGGAACGGGTCGGTGAAGTAGTCCAGATCGACGCCGAGAAGGTCCATCGCCAGGATGAGCTGCTGTGCGGTGAGGGAGCGTTGCCCATCTTCGATGCGGGTGACGTCCTGGCGATGGTTGAGCCCCAGGTCTCCCGCCAGTTGATACTGCGTCAGCCCGGCTCGTTTGCGGGCCGCCCTCAGACGGGCGGCAATCCGGGAGGTCAGGCGGGGAATCCGGACAGTTGGTCGCATTCGGATGCTTGGGCCTGGAGAACGGGGAATGTTGGGCAACCCGGACCCGTTGGCCGCCGGCTGGCTGTAGCCAAGCCAGGACTGGTTGTAGCCGGGTCCGAAGCAGCCGATCCGCCGCCGGTGCCGTGCTGCTTTCTCTTGTGCAGCGGGCCCGTCTGCAGAGTGTTGCCAAATCGAAAAGGCAACATATTGTTGCATTTTGTGTTTTGCAACACGCCACAGAGGGGTCAGACAGACGATACTCAAGCCCCCAGCTGATCTCGTCCAATCCGCAGCCTGTCTCGCCAACCCGCCGTTGCCGGAGTCGTGACCGGGGGTCTCGCTCAAATCGGGTTCCAGCCGCTTCCGCGGATGAACCTGGCCCGCTCAGCCCACCCGCACGTCGAGGTGCTCCAGCCCCCTCAGGACGATGCTTGGCCGATACTTCGGCGGACGCGTGCCGAAGCCGAGCCGGGGGAATCTCTCCAGCAGCACCTCCAGCGCGACCCGTCCCTCCAGGCGGGCGAGGGGCGCGCCGAGGCAGTGGTGGATGCCGCGCCCGAACGAGATGTTCGGGTGATCCGACCTCGTGATGTCCAGCACTTCGGGCTCGGGGAACCGTTCGGGATCGTGATTGGCGGATCCGATGAGGAGCGTGATCATGGTACCTTCGCTGACGGCCAGACCCCCGAGTTCCATGTCCCGGAGTGCTACGCGCATGTCCAGTTGGACCGGCGGATCGTAGCGCAGGAGTTCTTCCACCGCCGAAGGGATCAGTTGGGGCCGCTCCCGCAGCAGGGCGAGCTGATCGGGGTGCCGAAGGAGGGCCCGGACTCCGTTCCCGATGAGGTTCGTGGTGGTCTCGTTGCCGGCCGTTAGCAGAAGGCGCAGCATCACCCTGGTTTCCTTGGCGGTCAGCTTGTCGCCTGCGTCCTCGGCCTCGACCAGCCGCGAGACGAGATCGTCGCGGGGCTCGCGGCGGCGCTGCTCGATGATGGCGGTGAAGTATTCCGCGAACTGCCGGGCAGCACGGTACACCTTCTCTTCCTCTTCCGGAGAAAGGAACGGTTCGAGAGCGCGCGCCAGATCGTCGGACCAGACCTTGAAGCGCTCGAGGTCGCGCTCCGGAACGCCGATCATCCTCGCGATCACGATGGTGGGAAGCGGCACCGCGAAGGCCTTCATGAGGTCGAATTCGCGGGCGTCTCCGATCTTGTCGAGGAGTGTGTGCGCGGTGGCGCGGATGTAATCCTCCATCCTTGCCACCTGACGGGGCGTGAAGGCGCGGTTGACGAGCGCCCGCAGGCGGGTGTGGTCGGGCGGGTCCTGCGCCAGCATGCTCGGCGTGAGCTTCTTCCGTGTCGCAATGGAGCCCTCCGAGGAGGTCACCTTGCTGAAGTCGTTGCCGAAGTTCCTGTGATCCCGGAGGATGCGGTCGATGTCGGCGTAGCGGGACACCACGACCTGATCGGCGAAGATGCTGCGGTGAATCGGGTCGCGGTCGCGTAACTGGCGGTACAGCGGGTAGGGATCGGCGACGAAGCGCGGTGAGAGCGGCCGGTAGGCGACCCCGGTTCGCAGCCACTCCCCGGCCAGCCGGATGTACAGATGGGCCACCCAGACGGCCCGTGCAATCGCGTTCCGAGGCACCATTCCGTAACTTCCCTCTCCCTGTCGTCTGCCGCCTTTTCCAGTAGCCGGAAGCCAGTCATGAAGACCCAGCGCAGCTCAACCACGAGAAGCCGACGCGGCCTTCTCTCCTACCCGCTCACCAGCGCCATGATCGCGGGAGCCGCCCTGCTCGTCGCCGGGCACGCGCATGCTCAGTCCGCGCTCGAGACGGCCATCTCGCATCTCGAGTATCGCGAGCTAGGGCCCGCGCTCATGGGCGGGCGCATCGCGGACATCGCGGTGGTGGAGTCGAAGCCGCAGATCTTCTACGTCGGCACCGGCACGGGAGGCGTGTGGAAGACCGAGAACCACGGCACCTCGTGGACGCCGCTCTTCGACGATCAGCCCACGAGCTCCATCGGAGCCGTCACGCTCGACCAGTCGAACCCCAACCTGGTCTGGGTCGGGACCGGGGAGCCGCAGAACCGGCAGTCGTCGGGCTGGGGCAACGGCGTGTACAAATCGGTCGACGGAGGCAGGACGTGGCAGCACATGGGGCTCGAGGGGAGCAAGCACGTCGGGCGCATCCTCATCCATCCGCGCAACCCGGATGTCGTGTACGTCGCGGCGGTCGGGGATCTGTGGGGACCCAACGAGGAGCGCGGGGTCTTCCGGACGCAGGACGGGGGCGAGAGCTGGGAGAAGGTCCTCTACATCGATGAGGACACCGGCGCCATCGACATGGCGATGGACCCGAGCGACCCCAACACCGTTTTCGCGGGGATGTACCAGCGGCGGCGCACGGGCTGGGGCTTCAACGGGGGCGGTCCCGGGAGCGGCCTCTACCGCACCCTGGACGGGGGCGACACCTGGACGGAACTGACCGAGGGACTCCCCGATGGCGACAAGGGACGCATCGGGGTGGATGTTTTCCGCGGGGACGGGAACATCGTCTACGCGCTGATCGAGGCCGAGCCGCGGAGTCCGGGGCAGGGCTTCGGAGGGGGCGGAGGGCCGTCCCGGAGCGGCCTTTTCCGTTCGCTCGACCGCGGCAACACCTGGGAGAAGATGTCGGACACCAACCCGCGCCCGATGTACTATTCCCACGTACGCATCGACCCGACGAACGTGGACCGCATCTACGTGCTCGGAAGCCCCCTCATGGTGTCGGACGACGGCGGGCGCACCTTCCGCAGCGACGGCGCCACCCAGGTGCACGTCGATCATCACGACCTCTGGATCAACCCCGCCGACCCCGACCACCTGATTCTGGGAAGCGACGGCGGCGTGTCCGCGAGCTGGGACGGCACCGGACACTGGCGCATGTTCGACAACCTGCCGCTCGGGCAGTTCTACGCCATCGGCCACGACATGCGCGATCCGTACTTCGTGTGCGGGGGGCTGCAGGACAACGACGCCTGGTGCGGGCCCTCGAACACCCGCTCGTTCCACGGCATCCGCCATGAGGACTGGTACGAGGTGGCGTACGGGGACGGCTTCTTTGCGATCGTCGATCCCACCGACTCGACCATCGTCTACGCCGAGTCGCAGCACGGGAACATGAACCGGTACGACCTGAACACCGGCGAGAAGATTCCCATGCGGCCCATCACCGGCCCGCGCGAGAACGGCGACACCGCCAAGACCTACCGCTACAACTGGAACTCGCCGCTGCAGCTCTCACCCCACGATCCGGCGACAGTCTACCTGGGGGCCAACTTTCTCATGCGCTCGCGGGACTACGGCATGTCGTGGGAGGAAGTCGGGGGCGTCGATCTCACGAAGCAGATCGACCGCGAGGAGCTCGAAATCATGGGCGTCCTCGGGTCGGAGCCGCAGATGTCGGTGAACGACGGCATCTCGACGTACGGCAACATCACCAGCTTCGCGGAATCGGAACTCGCGCCGGGGCTGCTCTACGTGGGCACCGACGACGGCAACCTGCAGGTGAGCCGCGACGACGGCGCGACCTGGACCAACGTGGCCGACCGGATTCCCGGGCTGCCCGAGCGCACCTACGTGAGCCGGGTCGAGCCTTCGCACCACGTCGAGGGGCGCGTCTATGCAAGTTTCGACGGGCACCGCAACTCCGACTACGCGGCCTACGTGTACGTGAGCGAGGATTACGGGCAGAACTGGTCGCGCATCACGAACGGTCTGCCGGACGGCTGGTCGGTGAACGTCGTAACCGAGCATCACCGCGCCCCCAACCTGCTCTTCGCGGGCAACGAGACGGGCGTGTTCGTGTCGGTGGACCGGGGCGGGGAGTGGGTCCAGCTCAAGAACAACCTGCCGACGGTGCCGGTCGACGACATCCTCGTGCACCCGCGCGACAACGACCTGCTGGTGGGCACCCACGGCCGCTCGTTCTACATCCTGGCCGACGTGACCCCGCTGGAAAATCTGTCCGAGACGATGCTCGCCGAGGCGGGTCGGGTGTTCCCGGAGGCGCGGCCGACGATCATGTGGGCGGAGCGGGGCGACTGGCCCTTCCAGGGAGCAACGTACTCGGCCCCCAATCCTCCGCGCGGGTCGCTCATCCGGTATTACCTGCGCGACGAGTGGGAAGCACCGATGGCGGCTGAGGACGACGAGGAAGGAGGGAACGGGAACGGCAATGGGTCCGGGGATGGGGATTCGGGACAGGACGCGGATGACGGCGGTGACGGTGCCGGGCGCTCGGATGCGGATTCGGGACAGGCTTCGGATGACGACGAGGAAGCGGCCTTCGCCCTGACCATCACAGATGCCCAAGGCAACCACGTGCGCACCCTCGAGGCTCCGAGCGAGCCCGGCATCAACGAGGTCGTTTGGGACTGGCGCTTCGACGCTCCCTACGAGGCCGATGGCCAGCAGGGCGGGGGAGGTGGCGGATTCTTCGGAGGCGGCACGCCCCAGGGACCGGTCGCGCTTCCCGGAGTCTACACGGTGAGCATGGACGTCGGCGGCGAGATGTTCTCGTCAACGATCGAAGTCCAGGCCGACCCGCGGCGCCCCATGACCATGGCCGACCGCGCGGCCCGCCAGGACGCACTGATGAGCCTGCACCGGCTCGCCGTGCCGATCCACAAGGCGACCCAGGCCATCAGCCGCCTGGAGGGCCAGCTTGACGACGCCGAGGAACTCATCGACGGCGCCGACGATCCCCCCGAGGGCATCGAGGAGGAGCTGGCGGCCATCCGCGAAGCGCTGGAGGAGATCGAGGACGACGTGTCGGAGGCCCGCCAGAACGCAGGCGTGGCCAGAGCCATCCAGCAGTCATCGACGCATCCGACCGAAGACCACATGTGGCAGGTCGACCACGCCTGGGAGGTGATGGGCGAGACGGTCCCCGAGCTGAACGCGCTGATCGAGACGCGGGTGCCCGCGCTGAACGCGCAGCTCTACGCGGCGGGAGTGCGGCCGGATGCGGGGGATGCCGTGGAGATGCCGGGGAGGTAGCAACCCACGGAAGTCAGTGGGACGTCGACGGCAGCCCTGGAAGTCGCTTAGAGGGCCGCTGCCTGGCCGCGCAGGGCCCAGGCGGTCACCAGAATGAGAAGGGTGGCGGCGACCAGCGCCGCGAGGTCTGCCAGTACGCCCGACTGGAAGGCTCTGCCCGACTCGCGAAACCGGAAGCCCGGCATGTTGTCGTATTCGGTTAGCGTTACCAGGGCATCGCGATCCAGATAGCCCTTGTATATGAGCCGCAGTTCCGATTGGGCCGCGCGCGCCTGGTTCTCGAAGGCGAGCGCGCGATCGGCATCCGAGCCCGCGATGCGGTCGAGCGCATCCTGAATGGCAACTGACGGCAGGAAGAATCGCACCGTGTCGAGCAGTCGACGCCGCGCGTCCCTCGCCTGGTGATGTGCCGCGATCATCGGCGCAACTTCGCGGTCGAGGGCGACGCGGTCGGCGTAGACGCCACGCAGCCTGTCGGGAATCGTGGGCGCCGGCACTCGTACCGGCGTCGGATTGGCCTCGCGATGGAGGCGCTGGCGCTCGGTAATCTCGGTGATTCGGGCCTTCAGGTCGGTGGCGAACCGCATCTCCGATGGTGGCGGTGCGGCCAGATCAACGGCTGCCAACGTCAGCGACGGCGCCATGACCACGACCAGCAGCCAGACGGCGCCGGCGGCGATCGCCGCTTCGGTCGAGCGTCCGGCAACGAGGCTGATGATCGCTGCAACCGCCAGCCAGAAGCCGCCATAGGCCAGCACCGCCAGCGCCAGCGCCGTGAGGCCGATCGGCTCTCGTGCCCCTGCCCAGGCGGCGACAGCGAGGATGATGGCCGTCGAGGGGAGCAGCACCACCAAGCCGCGCGCCAGCGCCTTCGCGGCGATCAGCGGCCCGACGGCGACGGGCTGTGACAGTACCATCGCGGCGACGCCGCGCTCGCGCTCGCGCGACCACAGGTCAAAGGTGGTGGCGAGGATGACCAGCGGCAGCAGGAATACCACAACAAAGGCCAGGTCGAATCGGCCTGCGGCGCGCACGGTCGGACTGCCGATATCCGCCCACACGCGCCTGAAGAGATACGTGTAGTCACCCAGCGGAAAGGTTTCGGCAGTAAAAGGGTAGGCATCCGCCTGACCGACCGATACCGCCGCCATCGCTGTGGGCGGCAGCACGGGCTGCGTTATCGGCAGGATCACCGATGGGTAGGACTCGACGACGAACCGGCGACCGTCTGCCAGCGACGCCTGGTCCCCCGCCCTGATCAGACCGATGGCCGCTTCGCGCTCCTTGACCCAGTCGGCGCCATTCCATGCCGCATAGACGCTCAACCCCGACAGCAGAATCAGCAGCGCCGGCAGGGCGCGGTCGCGAAGAAGGCGGCGGACCTCATAGCTCGCGATGGCGAGGCTGGTCACGAACGGCGGCCCAGACGCAGGGCCGAGGCGGCAGCCAGGCCGATGGCAAGCACGGTCCAGACCAGCAGGATTGCCAAGTTGGGCGCCTGCGCCCGCGCAAGCTCGGACGGGCGCTCCGTGCGCGGCTCATAGACGACATCACGCGTGATGGTCGCAATATCGGCGAGGTGGTATCGCTCGCCGGGCGGCGGCTTGTTGGCCGCAACCTCGTGGTTCAGTGTCTGAATCAGCCGGTAACGATAGTCCTCGACGCCGCGCAGGTAGGCCAGGTGGGCTCGGAAATCGGTGCCGGCAAAGGCGCGCGACCAGGGTTGCAGGGCCACGGCCGGCGAGATGACGGCGAATGCGCGCTGCACGACCTCCTGCCGGTGATATACGGCATAGAGCTGCTCGAAATGCCGGTTGTAGGTCTCAGTGGAGTTCTCCTCGGCAAACTCCAGCGAGACGCCTCGGAAGTTGACCGGCAGATCCTCGACATCGCCGACCTGATAGCGCGCCAATAGCTCGTCCCTGATGGCATTCAGCCGCTCGTCGGCGGGATCGTGACCGTCGACGCCATTCTCCGCCTCCTCGGTGACGGCCGCTCTGAACGCGGGGGCGGAGGGCGTGGGCTCCAGGCTCTCGGCCACAGCGGGCGCGACACGCGGCACGAGCAGGGTCGATACCGCCCAGAAGCCAAGCAGGACGACCAGCGACGCCCGCGCTGAAGCGAACAGGCCCGAGGCGGCAACGGTGAAGGCGCAGAACATCAGCAGGTAGAGCGCATAGGCGCCGCCGATGGCCGCAAGCCCCGCCACCTCGGTCTCGCTCACGCCCTGCAGGAATATCGCCGGAAGGCTCACGCCGATCATCACGAGCGCCAGCAGCCCTGCCGCTACTGCCAAGGCGACCAGTCGTCCGCCGACCAGCACCGAGGCCGAGGCCCCGGCGGCGAGTTCCTGGCGAAGCCGTTCCCGGGCGACTGCGCCGGACATGGTGGCGAAGCCGGCGAGAATGATGAGCAGGGGCGCGACGATCTGCAGCGTCCAGGCCGCCGAGAATCCGCCAAAGCGGCTGAGGGCGGCGCCTCCCTCGATCGGCCTGTGCCGGGCCGGGTTCTGCGCGTGGGCCTCGATGAACACCGATGTACCGACGAAGTCGGACAGTCCCGGATCGAAGGCGGCCAGCGACCGCACCGGTGCGGGCACTGCGCGGCCCACATGGGCGGCGTCGTGAGGATCGATCACGCCCTGGCTGTCCCAGAGCAAAGCCTCCTCCTCGGCGACGGCGCGTCGCTCCTCGGCCTGGGAGGACAGACGAGCCGCGTTCGTGGCGACCGAAGCGCCGGCGAGGAGCAGGACCGAGAGCGCGAGCCAGAGCAAGCGCCGCTCGCGCCACATGAGGCTGAGCTGCGTCGCGGCTACGGCGAGAGTCTGGGACAACTTCGATATCCGGACAGTATGCGCAGGAACGTCGGGATCGCCGGTGGGCGGGCGGTTGAGCTTGCGGAAGTCGACCATCGCCCGACGATAACCGCCCCCTGGAAGGCTTGGAAAGGCTCAACCCGCGGCCTCCACAAGGCCGGCCAACCGACACATGGACGCGTGCCTAACCGACGGGAATTATACGCCTAGCTTGATTTTCCCCGGTGATCCCGTTAGATTTCATGTACGGGAAAGTCAACGGGGAGAACGACATGGAGAAGGTAGCCAAGGTCAAGGGACCGGGCAAGGCGCATCGGAAGGGCATCTCGATGCCGGAGATCGCGAACATGTTCGCCACGGAAGCGAAGGCGATCAAGTGGTTTGAGGCGTGGCTCTGGCCCGACGGCGAGATCGCGTGCCTGAAGTGCGGGAGCCTGGACGCCTACCGCGTCAGGAATGCGAAGCCGATGCCGTATCGCTGCCGCGATTGCAAGCAGTACTTCTCCCTCCGCACGAACACGGCGATGGGCGCATCGAAGCTCCCGCTCCGGCTTTGGGGCTGGGCGATCTACCTCGAGCTGACGAACCTGAAGGGCGTGTCGAGCATGAAGCTGCACCGCGATCTCGGCATCCGGCAGGCCTCCGCGTGGTTCATGCTCCACCGCATCCGCCATGCGTTCAACGGCGTCAAGCTCGTCTTCGATGGCCCGGTTGAGGTTGACGAGACCTACGTGGGCGGGCTCGAGAAGAACAAGCATGAGAAGAAGAAGCTGAAGGCTGGTCGCGGCCCGGTCGGCAAGACGGCGGTTGTCGGGATCAAGGATCGCGTCACGAAGAAGGTTGCCGCAAAGGTCGTCGATTCGACGGACAGCAAGACGCTACAGGGCTTCGTGCAGGGGCATGTGAAGGACGATACCAAGGTCTACACGGATGACACCAGCGCGTACAAGGGGCTCCCGAACGAGCGCAAGTCGGTCAAGCACAGCGCGCAGGAATACGTCCGCTACCTGGCTGGCGAGACGATCCACACGAACGGCGTGGAATCCTTCTGGAGCATGCTCAAGCGCTCCCACAAGGGCGTCTACCATCGCCTGAGCCCGAAGCACCTTCAGGCCTACATCAACATGATGGCGGGCCGTCAGAACGTGCGCGAGATGGACACGCTCGCGCAGATGCAGCACGTGGTCGCGGCGATGGTCGGGCAGCGGCTCATGTACCGGGACCTGATCGCCGACAACGGGCGGTCGGCGATGGCGCGCTAGCGTCGAATCACGCCAGCAGGTTAGATTCAGGAGACAGCAAAAACGGTGAGACCCGACGGCGGCAACCGTCGGGTCTCCGAACAACAAGCCCCCGCTAGCGAGGCGGGAAAGGGGCCATTATGTCTGAATACTACCAGCCCTGCGAGAGTACGGCAAGCCCCCCACGGTGCCGAAAGGACCGGCAACGCGCTGAAGCCAAGAGTGCGCCGATTCGGAAGCACGACATGTTGCTCACCAAGCTGCGGCGGGCATGGCGTAGCGGAGTCGGGATGACGGCCTAACGCATGTGAGTGGAAACACGCTACCGGGATGGCGCGGATGTGTCAACCACGACCTCTCGCATGATTTCATGCACGAGCTTGGCTTCCTCCGGGCACGATTCCGTATAGGCATCGTTGACCGAAATGAGCAGGTCCTCGGACCTCGTGAGATCGGCCAATCGCTCGTCGATCTGGTCTATCGCTTCCTGGAGAAACTCGGGGTCATCGCTGTTCTCCACGCCCGCGTAGAGCGGTGATGCGTTCCAAACCTCCGAGCGAGTGAGGCTCTGGCCGCTCTTGAGCGAAGCCAGCATGAACACGCTTCGCAGCACATCGCAGTTGTCGGATGGCTGTGCGGCGGGTGCTGTCTCGGCTTCTTGTGACGGCGAGGGGATGAAGCAAGCGGCGAGAACGATGGAAGCGAGGGCGGTGAAACGCATGGCTGTTTTCTCCGTAAATTCTTGCGAGGGTGTGTTCTCACCAGTTGCGTATGAGTTGGGCGACGACGTTGACGTGTCCGATTGCGGGGTTTGGATGGGGCACGGTCCTGATGATGCCGCCGACATAGGGGTCGAAGTCGGGGTCGTCCCAAGCGAAGTGTCCGCAGTATGAGTTCTCGCGCTCGGCGTTTCTGGCGATGCGCCAAGCGGCCTGCCAGCCGGTGTCGCCGAACGGGTTCGGGATGATGCGCGTGTCGAGCACGCCGGTCGTGTCAACGCTGTAGCCGATGCCCGCGAGCAGCGCCGCGCTGACGCTCGTCGGCTGCGGCTCGCGCTTCATGCGCACGTTGCTAGAGAACTGCGGGCTCGTGCCCATGATGCCGCCGAGGCTCGGGTGCGTGTGCCCCTCGCGCCCGCCGGGCACGAAGCCCTCGGTCAGCCCGTCGAGCCGTTCGTAGTCGGCGACGGCGGCGGGGAAGTCGCGCTCGTTGAAGCCCCACGGCACCATGCGCCGGATCTCGCCTGACGGGACCGCGTACTCGCACTCGTAGCGGTACACGCGCTCGCCGCCGATCAGGCTGTCGGGCGGCGGATACATGGCCGGGTCGGTTACCGGGCCTAGACCGAGCGCGTGTCCGAACTCGTGCACGACGATGGCGCGTACGAACGCCTCCGACCATTGCTCGATCTTGTCGGCGATGTCGGGCTGGAGCCCGACGCGGCTATGGCGCGGCAGCTCGTTCCAGCCGAGCCCGCGACCGGGCCGGATCGGCGGACACACGACCTGCGCGACGCCGAGCCCGGTCGGCAGGAGCAGGACATCCTGCACGAGCGCGATTTCGACGACGAGTCCGTTCAGGTACGGCTCGCACTCGGACGGCCCCAGGTACGTGTCCGCCAAGATGCGCTGCCACGCATCCGCCGACTCCTCGATGATGCGCCGGACGCGCTCGCCCGGCCAATCCTCGTACCTGTACTCGACTTCGATCCGGTACGGCTCCTTCTCCCACGTCCAGCCCGCAGACGACGTATCCCCAACCTCCGCCTCCCGAACCGACACTCCCACCGTCTCGTCCACTCGCGCCGGGTCAGACACGCAGCCAGACGCGAGCGCGAGCAGTGCGGGAGCCGCTGGTGCCAAGCGGCGCGGGGTCATGACGTTTCTCCTGTTTTCCGAACGTTGCTTGCGGTGGGCCCGTGGCCGGGCCGTTGCAAGCTTGTCCGCACAGGAGAAAAGGCGGTGTGCCCCTGTCTATTCGCCCCGAGAGCGCCGGGTAGCTAACCCTGTCTCGTGTCGTGGCTGTTGTATTCGACAGGCGACCCGACTCGGAGAAGTCGGCCACCTGTGCGTCCAAGCTTGCAACCCGAAGCATATGGGGTAGGTTCGGGAAAACGCAACCCCCGGAGGATGCCATGAAAACGCGCCAAGTGGCGCGGGTGATCGCCTGTCGGATTCCCGGCTGCGGCAAGGAAGTCACGAAGCACGGCTCGCGGAGCAGGCGGATGTGTTCCGCCCACAACCAGCGATGGCTTCGCGGAGACCGTGGCGAGCGGTTGCGGAGACCTCTCCGTCCCTATGACCCCCACGCGGAGAAGGAGTGCAGCTTCGACGGGTGCTCGAAGCCGGTCAGGGCGCGGGGGCTCTGCACGGGCCACTACAACCAGCGGCGAAAGGGCAAGAGCCTGACCCCGCTGGATGACCGCAGGCTCGGCAGGTGGGACGGCATGATCCGCTTCGGCCACCGGAACAGCCGGTGCTCACCCCAAGAGCCATGCCGCGAGTGCGCGATCAAGAACGGCACGTACCGGCCTGGGGGGCTCGTCGGGACGCGCTGCGGGTGTTAGGTTGCTGTCAGCGCCTGATGATCCGGCTGGTGGCCGGGGAGGGGCAGAAGGGGGAGAAGCAGCTTGGCATCGTGTGGACGGTGCATTCCATCAAGCTCGCTTCGCCCCCTTCGACCTTTGGGTAAGGTAACAGCGGAGGCGGTCATCCCGCGACCGCCACGCGACGGCGCGAGTAGATTGGGGACAAGAAAGGGAGCCACCGGGTTAGGGCCCGGTGGCTCGTCGAGTGCCGGTAGCCAAACGGTAAGGCAGCTTCCCCGCAAGGAGCGATTCCCGGTTCGAATCCGGGTCGGCACTCTTTTCAGAAGCTAGCAGGTTAGTGGAAGGCGTGACAAGAACCCCCCGGCAAGCGCCTGAACCAGACCCTAGCGCATTTGGCCCGGATCCCGCAAATTCTGTGCAGGCAGAGTTTTGCCGCTGAAAACACATCGGCCTGATCCCGGAAAACGTCTTGTTCGGAGCATGAAGATCGGTGGAAGATGGAGGAAGCGTCAGGAAGAACCAGCCACCGGAACGGTGAGGATATCGGTCATGTCCGGTGATCGGGAAACCTACATGACGGTTGATAGCACCTGCTTGATCTGCATCGAGCTTGGTGATGAGATCGAGCAGAGCGTCAAGCTCGAAACAAACGGCAACGAGATTCGGCTACGGTTCACAGGGATGAAATGATCTCGAGACCGGATCACGTTGGGCAAACCGACAGGATTAGCTGACGCGGTGGCGGACCGTCTGGAGACGAGCGATTTGCTGGCGGACGCGGTGGCGGCGAAGCTAGGCGGTCAGCTTCACGAAATTCGGGGGCAGCTCTTGGGGATCAGCTACCAGATGAAGGAGCTTGCCGAGCGACTGGATGCCTTGTCGGGGAAAACACTGTAACCCGGAGCTAGCGCGATGCTGGGAATCGTCCGAAGGATCGTCCGAGAAGAAATCGACACAGCACTGGATCCCGTCCACGACCAGCTTGACGACATCGAAGGGAAAATCGATGGGATGTGGGACGCGCTCATCTTCATGTCGGAGCATTTCCCCGGCACCGTTCCGGGCGTTGAATCACACATCGCGAAGGGCGTCAAGAAGCGGTTGGTGAAGGTGAAGAAGGGCGCTCCAACCTCACAATCATTGTGATGTTGCTCAGGACGTGGTGACGGATGGCCACATGCCAAGTCTGCCTGAACGCCGCGGGGCAAAGCGGCGGTACTCTCATGCGAAGGCCGAAGACGGTGGAATCAGGTGGGACGTGTTCGAGTACAACTGCCCGATATGCCGGCGGTACAAGATCACGCGGAACGCGATCAGAATCATGAACAAGCATTACGCCGACAACCGGGAGTCGATAGCGGCCTACATCATACCGCGCGCTAACGATGGGGCCGTGATCGACAGCGAGATGCTCGGATTCCCGAAACCGACAACAACCAACTAAGGAGTCAGCCGCATGAGCAAGCCGAACAGCGGACACGTGGGGGAGCAGGATTTTCGCAAGCTCGTGCTCGCAAGGCTGGGAAACATCGAGAAACTGCTCGATGAGTGGGTGCCGAAGATCACGGTGCTGCTCGCCACCGTCGTGAAGGATCAAGACGATCTGGACAAGCGAGTGACGAAGCTCGAAGGAGAAGAAGCCGCATGAGCGAGACGAAGAAGGTGACCCGCGACCCGCAAACGGTGCCGGATTTCCGGGCCGTCAACCCGCGCTACCAGGGCGCTATGGCGAGCGACGTCGTGCGCGCGCTCGTCAAGCCGAAGGTGCGGGACAAGCTGGCGGAGCGTTGGGAGAAGAAGGGGTGAAGGGCGACCGGGGAATGGCATATCTCCGCACCAAACTTCAACTCACGAGCAAAGGAAGACAGCAATGAGCAACGAACAGATCGCACAATTCGCGGAGGCGGTGACGGACCGGCTCGCCACCGATGATCGGCTGGTTCAGCGGATGACGGACGCAGTGGCCGCAAAGCTGAACGGGCAACTCTCCGGCATCCGCAAGGATATGGAAAGGGGCTTCGCCGAGATCGGCGATCACCTCGACCGGATAGATGCCGACTTGAAGGACGTGA
Organism: Gammaproteobacteria bacterium; assembly: GCA_009840525.1. Classification (GTDB taxonomy): domain Bacteria; phylum Gemmatimonadota; class Gemmatimonadetes; order Longimicrobiales; family Gaopeijiaceae; genus BD2-11. Next base: position 2,876 of record VXNP01000048.1, on the reverse strand, counting down.
AGGAACGTGTGGACCACGTGTTCACGTCGCTTGACGACCGGGGGCTGATCTGATGGGGCGAGCAGAAGCCGGAGAATGGTGAAAACGGTGTGGAAATGAGGAAAACCGGAGGGTGACGCCGCCTCGGCCTTCTGGCTCTGGCCGTCTGACCGTCCCGGCGTTAGGCTTCAGGGTTGTCACAAACCCCTTAACCCAACGTACGGGAAGACCGGCATGAGATACGTCATCAGCTACGACCTGGTAAACGGAACGAGCGAAGACTACGAATCGCTTTGGGATGCGCTCCGACAAGCAGGTGCCAAACGTCTGCTAAGATCGCAGTGGTGCCTTCGTCGCCACAACACCACGGCGGTGGCGTTGCGAGATCACTTCTGGCAATACATGGAATCAGGCGACCGGTTGCTTGTCACCTGTTTGGACGGAAGCGGCTGGGCCAGCATGAATCTCCTCTACGACCCCAACAAGCTTTAGGTCTCGACGCAGCACTTCCAAGGCGTCAGCCTGCTCGCGGGTGGCCGGTGCCAGGAACAACCCGCCTTGCCACCAGCTCGCCTCGATCTTGCCTGTCGTGTTTCCGTTGATTGCCATATCTTCCCTCCCGAAGGTTTGATGAGGGGGGGCCCGGCTCCCCCGGACATCAAAATTAGCATGCGGGAGCCGCTACGGCATGGAACCCGAAATCAAGCTAGGCGTATAATTCCCTAACCGACACATAGCCGCATGCGTAACCGACACCTCACCGTCCCCGCCCCGGCTCCTCCACCAACCCATCATCCAGCAACTGCCGGAAGTGATCCACGATGGACTCCTCCGCCGGCCGGAAGCTCATCCCCAGATCCGACTTCGCGTACGCGTTGTCGAAGCGCAGCGGATGGCCCGCGTTGCGCCACACCAGCTTCCGCGGGACCCCCAGCAGAGGCGAGAACAGCGCGGCCACCACCCTGGGAGCGGTGAAGCGCGGGAAGGGGAAGCGGCTGCCGAAATGGCTCCGCAGGATCTGGACGACTTCCGGGAGGCCCATCGTTTCGCTGACCAGGATGTGGCGCCCGCTCGCTTCCGGGATCAGCCCCGCGCGCAGGTGGCCCTCGGCGACGTCGCGCACGTCCACGATCCCGAATTCGACGTGGGCCACGCCCAGGCGCAGGCTGCCGTTGCCGAGTTCGCGCATGAGCTGGACGCTCTCCGGGCTAGAGTGCGGGTCGAGGGATGGCCCGAGCACCAGCCCGGGGTTGACGACGACCAGGTCCCATCGGTCCTGCTTGCCGGCGATGCGCCAGGCCAGGCGCTCGGCCTCGGTCTTGGCGTACGAGTACGGCAGATGGCGTTCGCTGCTGGTCTCGTTCCAGTGGCTCTCGTCAAAGCGGTCCGCCTCGATGCGCCCGAGGTCCCTCGTGTCTCCATAGATGGCCGAGACGCTGGAGGTGAGGACGACGCGCCGCACCGACGGGGTCCGGTTGGCCGCCTCCAGCACGTGGCGGGTGCCCCGCGTCGCGGGCTCGATGAGCTGGCGCACCGGATCCTCGACTCCGCGCACGACGACGGGCGAGGCGGAGTGGAAGACGAGGGCGCATCCCGCCATGGCCCGGTCGAACCCGCCGCGCTCCATCAGATCCGCCCGGAAGAGCGACAGCGTGCCGGGAAGCTCCCCGGCCATCGCCAGCAGGTGTTCCGTCTTGCGGGGATCCGCGGGATCGCGCACGGTGGCGCGGACGTCGAAGCCGCGTTCGAGGAGCCGCCGGACCACCCACGACGCGACGTAGCCGTTGGCGCCCGTGACCAGGGCCGGATCCGGGATGGGTTCGCCGGACTGTTGCCGCCGCAGAGGGGAGTGCATCTTCGCCATCATCAGTTTCGCGTGCCGTGCGCGTCTCGGAGCCCCCATGAGGGGAAAGGGAAAGAATGTACGACGTCATCGTGATCGGCGTGGGCGGGATGGGCAGCGCCACGGTCTACCAGCTCGCGCGGAGCGGCCGAAGGGTGCTGGGCCTGGAGCAGTTCACGGTCCCGCACGCGTTCGGCTCCTCGCACGGGTCCACGCGCATCATCCGCCTGGCGTACTCCGAGGGGCCGCAGTACGTGCCGCTGCTCCGGGCCGCGTATCGATACTGGCGGGAGCTGGAGGAGGTCTCGGGCGAGTCGATCCTGGTGGTGACCGGCGGTCTCGACATCGGGCCGCCCGACAGCCCCAAGGTCGAGAACTCCCGGCGCTCGTGCCTCGAGCACGGCATTCCCTTCGAGGAACTCGACGGCGCGGAGGTCAACCGGCGCTTCCCCGGCTACCGGGTCCCCGAATCGCTGCGGGCCATCTACCAGGCGGACGCCGGCTACGTGCGCTCGGAGGTGGCGATCCGGGCGCATGCCGCCGCGGCGCGCGACCTGGGCGCCGAGATCGTGACCGAGTCGCCGGTGCGCGGGTGGGAGAAGCGCGCGTCGGGCTTCCGCGTGGAGACGGCGAGCGGCACCTACGAGGCCAGGCAACTGGTGTTCACCGCCGGCGCGTGGGCGGGCCGACTGGTGCCGGAACTCGCGCCCCTGTGCCAGCCCGAGCGCCAGACGATGCTCTGGACGGAACCCCTGAACGCGGCGCCGTTCGAGCCGGAGCGGTTCCCGATCTTCGTCCTGCAGGCCCCGCTGGGACGCTACTACGGCTTCCCCAGCGACCGCGGCGAGGGATTCAAGATCGGCAAGTACCATCTTCGCGTGCAGCCCGTGCCCGACCCCGATCGCCTGGACCGGGAAATCTCCCCGGAGGACGAAGCCGGCGTGCGCGAAGGAGTCGCCGCCTACTTCCCGGAGGCGAACGGCCCCACCCGCCGCATGGTGGCGTGCATGTTCACCACCAGCCCCGACGAGCACTTCATCCTGGACCGCCACCC
>VXNP01000044.1 GCA_009840525.1 Gammaproteobacteria bacterium | reverse complement strand
GTGGGAGTTGGGTGTTGCTTCGGGTATCTCCGCGACGTCTTATGGTCCGGGAGCTTTGATCATCCGCTCGGCGATGGCCGAGTTCATGGCCGGTGTGTTGGATCATTCCAACGCCCGCCCGGCCGGTGTGAGCATCCAGGCCTCCAAGACCTGGGACTTCGGCGGTTTCGCCCCAACGATTGCGGTGTCCTATCGGGATGACATGTTCAAGCCGATGGTCGATGTGTCCGTCAAGACCTTCGACAGCGACACGGTTGGTGCGTTCAACGAGGACGGCGGCTGCACCGATGCTTCTGAATGTGCGTGGACCGATGACGAGTCGTTGACCGACGCTTCGGGCAACATCTTTGAGCCCGGTGACGTTCAAAACGGGAAGATGAACACCTACTACGCCTGGATGGGTGATGCCGATGCCGACGAGAACGACTTCGACATCGACACGTCCCCCCATGCGACTGTCACGTTGTCTTCCACCACTGATGCCACCGATCTGAAGGTCACGACTGACATCAGCGAGAACTCCACTAATAAGAACACGGTGGATATCGACGCGACAAGCAGTGTCACCCTCACCGCGCAGTTGGTCGACGGTGATGGCGAACCTGTGGCCAAGTCCGACGTGGAAGTCAACATCAGAGTGCAGCAGACCACCACAGGAGTAACACCACCAACGGTTACTTTGTATCCGGGGCCTGCTCCGATGAAGACCGATGATGACGGTCGGGTGACCTACACCACTAGTGGTCCGAAGTCCACCGAGGGTGCTGTCGATAAGGACAGGCTCGACGTGATCACCTTCTCTGCGTCTGTCGACGACGACGATACCAATGACGACGCGGTGACTGATACTTTAAACGGGACAGCGGCAGTTGGTGGTAACGATGAGACCGTGGTAGCCACGATCTTCTGGACGGACTCCAATCCGACATTGGTCACGATTCCAGAGGTCACCGACCAGACTCGGCAAGCTCAGGGTTCCGGTAAGGGAAGCACTGATCCCTACGCTTTCTTGAGCGGCCAGGACAAGGTGACCATCCGAGCCTCGGTGTCGTTCTACGACCAGTACGGCAATCCCGCCGGCAAGGGCGAGAATGTGCAGATCACCATCGGTAGCGGAACCGGCAGTTCCGACACAAGGACCGTGAGCAGCAGCGGCATGGCCAGATGGAGCCGCACCCTTGATGGGACCCTGGGTACCGCCGTAACGGTGGGCTATGCACTCCGGAACGAAGCCGACGACGGAGCACTCACCGGCGCTCCAACATCCATTCCTGGTGGCGATTCGGTGGTCCCAGTGAGACACGCCGATGACGACAGTTCAGTGCCTGGCACTGGCACTGCGATAACCGAGCTCTATGACAAAGAGGACCGGTTCCGCATCACTGGTGCGTTGTACAGCTACGATGACGGCGACGACTTCTTCAACAACATCGACGGCAATGATGGCCAAGGCGATCGTCTAACCCTCGATGAGTTCGAAGAACTGATCAAGCCGGTAACCGGCACTGCAGGCTCTGTCCAGGTCGTGTTCTACGACGACGACGGTAGGAGCATCTTCCGAGTCACCACAGCCGGTTCATAAAACAGAAAACGTCCAACTACGAGAAGGAGGCTCCCCGGTTGGGGAGCCTCCTTCATAGTTGGTAGGAAACGGGTTTAGGTAGTGGGAGTGTCTTTGACGGTGAAGATGCTGCGTCCATCGGGGTCGGGGCTGTAGACCACAACAGTTACAGTCTTCCCGTCCTTTGCGATCGCTTCCTCGAACTTGTCTATGTCACCGTCAACGTCGTTGTTGTCGATGATGAACGTGTCATTCGAGTCGTAGCTGTACAACACACCGCCTACGGTGCCATCGCCGTAGATGATGAACCGGTCGTTATCAGCGTCGACGATGACCTGGTTGTCCGCACCGGTAGCGCGGTTGCCGGACTCACCGTCGTCGTTCTTGTTAGCAAGCCTCACAGCCAACACACCACCAGGAATCGTAGGGCCGGTATAGCCAGTGCCGGTGTCCACGGCTTCTCCGTCGTCGGTGAGCCCGGTGGCTATTGTGACGGTTTGCGACACACCGGCGGTGGCGTCGATGTTGCCAGTGAACCTGGCGATTCCGTTGCTTCTCACCCGAACATTATTCGGACCACTGGTAGCAAACGTGTCACTTTCTGGCGAGCCGGTGCCGACGCTGATGGTTGTCCTGTAGCCTGAACCGGCAGGGTTGCCGTACTGGTCGTAGTACTTGACCGTGATCGTGATGCGCACCTTACCATCATCAATGATTGCATACTCAGGCGCATCCGGCTTGGACGAGAACACTTGCGCGTCCGCATCTGTCCAGTTCACCGTGATCTGCCTGATCTCGTTGCCGGTTTCGGAGCCGTCCCCGTCGAAATCGTGGCCGAACGTCACAGCGTCTGCTCTGGTCTGGGTAGCAGTGTCATCGTCGTCCGGTTCGGGACCGGTGATTTCCAACTTGACCTGACCGTTAGCGTCGGTCTTCATCGACGCAGGAAGCGGGAACACGTTCTGTGACGCAGCACCGTCAATAGCCTGCGTGTAGGTAGTGACCCTGATCTCCACGTCTTCCCTGGCAACAGCATTCGCATTCTTCAGAGTCGTATCATCCGCGCCGGCGTTGTCGATCAATTGCACGGTAAGAACAACAGTCTTGGTCTTCCCGATTTTGACCGTGCTGTTAGTGGCGTTCTCATTGATGTCCGCGCTAACCCGGAGTCCCAAAGCCTTGGGCTTGGCAGTAAGAGTCACCATTGCCTCACCCGAAGAACCCTTTACGAACTCGGAGTTATCAGCGTCGCCCATCCACGCATACCACGTCTCGCTGGCCTCCGCATTGTCGGGATCGACTGCGACAGTCGTTTCGGCGCGGTCGAAGTTGTTGCCGTGGTCGTTGGTGATCTCTCCGTTGTCGCTCCAGTCGCAGACATCGTCGGTGAGGCACTTGCCGGTGTCGTCATCGATGCCACCGGATTCGGTAGCGTCGAAGACCTTGACGGAGACATCTGCCATGGGAACGAAGTTGTCGTCGCGGACAGAGATCGCTCTAACAGGCATGACCTCGCCGAAGCCGGTGGTCATGTCCACCTGCATGGTCACACCAGCCGGGCGAGCGTTGGAATGATCCAACACCCGGGCCATGAAATCGGCCATCGCTGCACGGGTGATATCACTCGACGGACCATAAGACGTAGCAGAGACACCCGAAGCAACACCCAACTCCCACAACGCGGTGATCGCGTCATAGGCGTCCTTCGTGGTTCTCCCAAGGTCGGTGAACGGAGAACCAACCGGTTTATCGTCGGTGTCCTCCACCTGCTTGGGAATGTAAGCGAAGGGATCCGCGTCATCTGGAGGGTTGGGATCAGCAAACGGATCCATCTTGTCCATCAAACGGGCGATAAACAACGCCATGTGACCACGCTGAACCGCATCATCAGGCGAATACGTAGTCGCGGAAGTGCCCATGGTGATACCCAGATCAGCCAACTGGTTGATAGCGGTCTGCGAATCGGCAGACAACTCACCAATATCGGCGAACCCAGCATCCGAAGGATCAGAAGCCACCTCAATGCCCACCAAACCGGCCAGACGAGTCAAAAACAGTGCCATCTGCTCACGGGTAACCGACATGCTCGGCGAATACGTAGTAGCCGAAGTGCCCAAAGTAATCCCGTAATAGGCAATACAATCGATCGACCCAGCACTGGAATGACCCACAGGAACATCCTCAAATCCCTGCGCAGTCACACCCTCGCAGGCACTGAAAGTAGCCGTGTAGTCCGGTTCCGGATCATCAGCAGCAGCAAGCGGCGCCGCAGCCAGCATACCGGCCATCAAAGCAAGCGCCGAGAGGACTGCTACCAGCCTCCGGAAACGGCTCAAAGAAGCAAACATAAGTTTACATACCGTCAGAACACAAAAGCGCC
>VXNP01000125.1 GCA_009840525.1 Gammaproteobacteria bacterium | reverse complement strand
CCCGCCCACACCCCGCTCCACGCCATCCCGCCCGCGCCGTCGTGTTCACGGCCCGCGCGCTCCGCCTTTCCATCGGAGTTTCCCTTGGACATCGCCGAACTCAAGAGCAAGAAGGTCAGCGAGCTTCACGAGCTGGCCAGCGAACTGCGCATCCCCAACTACTCCGGGCTGCGCAAGCAGGATCTCATCTTTCGCATCGAGCACAAGCTGCTCGACAGCGACGTCGTGCTTCGCGGAGAAGGCGTGCTCGAAATCCTCCCCGAGGGCTACGGATTCCTGCGCTCGCAGAGCTGGAACTACCTCTACGGCCCCGATGACATCTATGTGAGTCCTTCGCAGATCAAGCGATTCGATCTGCGCACCGGCGACACCATCCTGGGCCAGGTGCGTCCCCCCAAGGAGGGCGAGCGCTACCTGGCGCTGCTCAAGGTGGAGAACGTCAACTTCGAGCCGCCCGACAAGGCCAGGCATCGGATGACGTTCGACAACCTGCGCCCGCGCTATCCCGACGAGCGCCTGCGGCTGGAGTGCTCCAGGCGCGACATGTCCACGCGCGTGGTGGATCTCGTCGCGCCCATCGGCAAGGGGCAGCGCGGGCTGATCACCTCCCCGCCCAAGGCGGGAAAGACCATGCTGCTGCAGAAGGTGGCCAACTCCATCAGCGAGAATCACCCCGAGGTGCACCTGATCGTGCTGCTCATCGATGAGCGGCCGGAGGAAGTCACCGACATGGAGGAGAACGTCGACGCGGAGGTGATCGCCTCAACCTTCGACGAGTCGGCGGACCGCCACACGCAGGTCGCGGAAATGGTGCTTGAGAAGGCCAAGCGGCTGGTCGAGCAGGGCAAGGATGTCGTGATCCTGCTGGATTCGATCACGCGTCTGGCGCGCGCCTACAACGTCACCGTGCCGCACTCGGGGAAGATCCTGTCGGGAGGCGTGGACTCCAACGCGCTGCACAAGCCGAAGAGATTCTTCGGAGCCGCGCGAAACATCGAGGGCGGAGGGTCGTTCACCATCATCGCCACCGCCCTGATCGAGACCGGAAGCCGCATGGACGAGGTGATCTTCGAGGAGTTCAAGGGCACCGGCAACATGGAGCTGGTGCTCGACCGCAACATCGCCGACAAGCGCGTCTTCCCGGCCATCGACATCAACCGTTCCGGCACCCGCAAGGAAGAGCTGCTGCTGACCGAAACCGAGCGCAACCGGGTGTACCTGCTGCGCAACTTCCTCTCCGACATGCCGGTTTCCGAGGCCATCCAGTTCCTGATCGAGCGGATGAACCGGACGGAGACCAACCGGGAGTTCATGGACTCGATGCAGGCGGGGTAGTTCGGCGCGGAAGGCGACCCGAGCCTACGGTTGCGAGCAGGAGGGGAAGACGACGGGGCGGCCGAAGCTGGTCCACTCGCCGCACGGCCTGCCCGAGCGCCAGGCGCCCCGCTCGGCCAGCGCGCCCCGCGTCCAGTACGATTCGTAGGGCCCGTCTAGTTCGCCGTTGGCATAGTTCTCGCGTACCGAGAGCCGGCCGGACTTGAAGTACATCTCCGCGGGGCCGTGCAGGACGCCGTTCCGCCAGGTCTCCCGGCCGGAGAGCCGGCCGGTCTGGTGGAACCACTCGTGCACGCCGGTCCAGCGGCCGTCGGCCAAGGTGCCGCGTTCGCGGACGATGTCCGGCGTCCACATGCGGACCACCGGGCCGTTGTAGGGCTCGAGCGTGCCCGGTTCGAGGTAGACGCCCGCGCGATCGATGAGGCGGTCGAGGCTCATCGCTTCCTGCGCCGCAGCCGGGCTGGCGCCGGCCGTGGAGGCGACGACCGCCACGGCGACGGCGAGAAAGCCGAGCAGCTTCATCGCATCCCGGCGGGGTCGTTTACGGTCACCGCCACGTAGCCGTTGCTCCAGCAGCACTGGTCGCCCCCCGAGCTGTCGTTGGCCCGGAAGTTGTCCACGCGCGCTCGGAGCAGGTATTCGCCCGGCGCGGTGAAGGTCACCAGGGTGTTGGCTTCTCCCGTGCCGGGAACCGTGATCTGCTGGGGCTCGAAGATCACTTCATCGGCCGGCCCCTGGTGTTTGAACCAGGTGACCCGAACTTCGACATCCGTGTTGACGAGGTCGTCCGGGGCCCGTTCCGACACCTCGGACACCCACAGCGTGAGCGACATCGGTTCGCCCACGGCCGCGGTGCGTGGTTCCGAATGCGCGCCCTGGATGTACTGGCCCACATCTCCGTCGTCTCCGAACCGCACCAACGGGGGCACCGACCCCATCGCCCGCGGCCCGTAGTCGAGCTGGAGCGCATCGATCCCCACCCGGGCGGGCGTGGAGTAGGTCACGCCGTTGCTCGTGATGGTCCACATCACCCGCCGGCTGGTGTCCGCGTAGCTCTCGGGCACGGTCACCGAGAAGACCCCCCGGTCGCGGCGCGGCCGCACCGGGAAGTGGGTGGGCTGTTCTCCGTCGAACTCGGCCGGCTCGATGAAGTTGTCGGGTCCGATCGGGATATCGAGGATCTCTTCCGTGTTCAGATTGAAGAAGCCCCAGGAGAAGGTGAAGGTGCCGTCGTCGTTCCGGTACCACCCCTCGAAGAAGGGCGCCACCGGCTCACCGGTGGGAGGGATGGGCGCCAGCGGCAGCCGCTGCACCTGCTGGGCGCCCACGGGAACCGCGACAACTACGGCAAGCACGAGGGCGGGCAGTCCACGAGCTGCCATGCCATATCCAAGTTGCAGGCTCTTCATGTCTCTCCCCGAGAATCGACTGAACACGATCGGCTGCGATGCGCCGTCAGCCACAATGGGGAAGGAGCCCCCCACGTCCGCGGTGAGCTCCTTCGCTACATCTGCAGGCCGTACCCGGCGACCCCCGGGGACGAGGGCGCCGGATTCGGCCGGATTTCGTCAACGCGATCCGCTGCTGCCGTCGCTCACCACCCTCGCCTTGGCTTCCCGCTCCTCGACGAGGCGCTCGTAGCCCTCGTCCGTCAGATGGGTGACTGCGAGCCACGCGTGCGACATCTCGTCGGTCGTGCGGCTTCCGCGCGCGTACCAGATCTCGGGATCCGGGTTGAGCGGGTTGTCCGCGGTGTTGTCGTACCAGCCCGTCATGACCAGCACGGTGCCCTCCGGGAGCAGGGGAGCCGAATCGTCGCCGTAGATGTAGCTGTGGTGCCAGCGGGCGTTGAAGTCGGTGACCATGCTGATCAGTTCTTCACTCCCGTCGGGATAGATGGCCCTGATCGACATGGCGTGCAGGTGCACGTGCCCGTGGGGCTGGAAGCTGTCTAGGCGAACCGGATGATCCCAGCGCTGGAAGCCCTGGGTCATCGCGGTGCCCCCGGGAGCGAGGGCGATGTCCCCCTGAAGCGGATAGAGGCGCAGATCCTGCTCGAACTCGGGCGTGTAGCCCTCATCGTGGAACCAGATGCCCAGCTCGACCTCGTCGTCCGGCACCTCGTAACCCATCGGGTAGTAGTGGGCGTCCCACTCGATCATGTCGTTCGCCCTCAGCAGGCGTCCGGCGTCGACCGGAACGATCTCGCCGACCTTGCCCATGGCGTATTCCGAAAGGCTGGCGATGCGCTGGTAGTCGCCCTCTTCGTTGAGCCTGAGGAGCCGCGGAATGGCGTGGTGGACAACCTCACGGCCGCCGGGGAAGGAGGGACGCGTCTCGAAGGCGCGCACCCAGCGGTCGTCGCCCAGCCCGGTCGGCACGCGCGGCCGCCACCAGGTGTCGCCGCCCTCGGCCGGAACCGTGAAGGGCTTCGACTTGATGACGTGGTCGGGCGGCCCGAGGATGTGCTCCAACTGCCACATCTGCCGGTTGGGCCACTCCACCGGAGGCGGCATGTCCGCCGGGTCGCCCTCCGGCGAGCCCGCGTCCACCCAGGCGACGATGGTCTCGACGTCCTCCTGCTCCAGGCGCCAGTCGTCCTTGATGTCCTGGATGCCCACGCCCACGTCGAGGTGGTAGGGCGGCATGAGGCGGCGCGATACCTGCTCGCGGATGCGGCGGGCGTAGCGGCGCACATCCCGGTAGGTCACGAACGACATCGGCGCCACCGACGATTCCCGATGGCAGATCTGGCAGTTCTCCTGCACGATGGGAGCGATGTCGCGCGTGAAAGTGATCTCCGGTTCGTCCCCGTTGGCCGATTGCGCCGTCAGGGCGCCGGGAACCAGCAGGGCGGCGCACAGCAGGGCAGGGGGCAGCGCGCGGCCGGAATACCGGGAGATGGTCATTTCGTCCTCCTGTCGGGCATCGTAACGCGAGGCCGCTCCGGGGAGTGCGGCCGGCCTGCAATTCTATTCGTCCAGTACGCTCTCGTACCTCGGATTCACGACGAACTGCTGATCCTGAAAGATCTTCCTGTCCCACGGGAATATTACGGTGGAACCGGTCTCCAGCGCAAAGTAATCGGGCTTGTAGCCGCGTGGCCGCACGAAGCAGGTCGCGGTGCGGACTTCGGCGGGCCCGACGTCGCGCACGGCCGCGAGTCCCAGCCTCAGGGTCTCCCCGGAAGTGGTGATCTCGTCCACGAGCAGCACCCGGCGGCCGGCGGCGACGCGGGGGGCGGCGTCGAGCACCTCGGGGCGCTCGCGGATCGAGTTGTCGTCTCCGCGGCGCGAGATCTTCATCGAGTGGAAATCGAGACGCAGCATGGACGCGACGATGGCGCCTGGAATGACGCCCGCGCGCGCGATGCCGACGACCAGGTCGGGCCTGTGTTCGCGCGCTACCTTGAGCGCGAGCGCCCGGCACAGCTCCCCGAACATCTCCCAGGACACGTCCAGGTAGTCTCCGGTCGGATCCGAGAAGCGGGGCTGGTTGTATCTGGATGGCATGTCGGCCTGACGTGACTGAATCGGGGATGCGACGCGGACGGATGCCCCGGACCTGCATACCGGCGAGGTTCGGGGCAGAGGAAGTTAGGAACAGTCGGCGGGCCACGCCACCGAGCGACACGGTGTCGCGCTCCCGGCTGGCAGCCGGCAATATCAGCACTGGGAGGGGCGCGCAGCGGCCGGCCGGAACCAGGAGCACATGACCAGCACCCGACAGACCGAAGACCCGCAGGCCCTGGCCGACGAGCGCCTGGAGGCCACGCTGGAGAAGACGGGGGCGCGCGACCCCCGAGGCGTATGCAGGGAGCGCCTGCGGGAACTGAAGGGCGTCGATGCGGCGGCCTTCGAGCAGGCGCTCGGCTACTATCGCGACCGGCTGGTCCCGTCGATCGCCGCGGGCGAAGAACCGTTTACCGCCTGGGTCGAGTACGGTCGCACGATCGCGCGCCTCACCTTCCAGGGAAGAACCGTCGCCATCGACCGGACCGGGCTGGCGCGCGAATACGCGACTCCGGCCGATCCGGAGGCGCTGGTGCTGCACCTGCCGAAGGGAGGGAGGGGACGCGCGCTGCTCGTGGCTCAGCCGCGGGATCCGTCGCCCGCGCAGCAGGCGACCCGCGACCTCCTGGTTGACGGCCGTTCCAGCTTGCGGGAAGGTTAGGCTGCCAGGGCATCCAGGAGATCAGGGAATGGACGAGCAACGAATCTACACGCCGCGCAACGTCGCCTGGAGTCCCCGCCCCGGGTGGGCCACCGTGCGTCTTGTAGGCACCTGCGCCGACCGCTCGCTCAGGCGAGGGCGGGTGGTGATGCACTCGCCGAGCGACGACTACCACTCGATCCCCGGGCACGACCAGGGGCTCGAAGCCGAACGAATCGTCATCGTGCTCGCGGAGGCCACCCACCTGATCGAGGACGATCTGCACCTGGTGCCCGAAGGCGCGGTGGTGGCGGTGGGCGAACCTCTGCCCTGAGGAATAGGGGGCTCTAGGCCGCGCCCGGCAGCCCTTTCCGAAACGCTTCCGACAGCCGCTTCGCCACCGGCCCCACCCGTCCCTCGCCGACCGGGCGCCCATCGATCTCCACGATGGGATGGACCTCCGTAGTGGTGCCCGTCAGGAACGCCTCGCTCGCGGATGCAAGTTCCTCCACCGCGAGGGGGCGCAGCTCGACCGGGATTCCCAGTCCGGCCGCCAGCTCGAGCACGTACTCGCGGGTGATGCCGTGCAGGATCTGGTGGGTGGCCGGGTGGGTCACCAGCGCACCGCCTCTCACCGCGAAGAAGTTGCTGTGGGCTCCCTCGATGGCGACCCCGTCGCGCACCAGGATGACATCGTCCACGCCGGTGTCCACGGCCGCCTGCATGGCCAGAACGTTGGGCAGCAGGGCGATGCTCTTGATGTCGACCCGGGCCCAGCGCCGGTCCGGCGCGGTGATCGCCCGGTAGCCTCGCCCCCAGGTCTCGCTGGAGGGCCGCTGGTGCGGGCGTGCATACGCGTACACGGTGGGCTCCACGGCGTGCGGCGGGAAGTAGTGCGTGCGGGGAGCCGTTCCCCGCGTCACCTGCATGTAGACGTAGGCGAAGTCGGCGTCGGCGAGGCCGTTCAGCTCCAGCAGCCGCTGCTTGACGGCGGGCAGCCGGCCCGTGTCGTAGTCGATGCGCAGCGCCGCCAGGCCGCGGGTCATGCGCGCCAGGTGGCGGTCCCCGCGAAAGAAGCGTCCCCCGTACGCAGGCGTGACCTCGTAGATGCCGTCGGACAGCAGAAAGCCGCGGTCGTCCGCGGCGACGCGGGCTTCAGCCCTCGGCAGGTACTCGCCGTTCAGATAGACGGTGTCCACGTCACGACCCGTCGTTTCTGCCCAGCCGCTCGAACTCCTCGAGAAGCTGCGCCTCCTGAATGGGCGCGACGGGAGCGGAGGAGGCGGCGTCGGAATCGTCGGCGTCGGCGTCTTCCGCGGATGCGGCCTCGGCGGACGCGCCCCCGGCGGTGAGCTGCCGCGGAGGCTCGGGCGCGCCTCCCGGAAGCAATCCCATCTTCGCCTTCAGGGCCAGCAGGCGGTCGTCCACTGCGGTGCCCTCGCTGCCTGATTCCAGCCTCAGGAATTCATCTTCGAGCGAATCCCCGGTCAGCGCCTCGGTGACTTCCGCCTGAGCGAGGCTGCGGCGTTCCTCTTCCTCGATCTTGGCCGCCATGCGGTTGAACGCGTCGAACGCCGACTGGTCCGAGAGCCCGGACATGGTGGCGTGGATGCGCTTCTGCGCCTGAGCCCGCTTCTGCTTCGCGATCAGGAGGTTCCGCTTGCGCTTGGCCTCCTCGATCTTGTCGTTCAGGGTCCGGAGCGACCCCTTGAGCTTCTCGGTCTCCTCCTTCTGCGCGCGCCAGGTCTGCTCCAGCGCCTGAGCGCGCTGGGAGTGTTCCTGCTGCCGGCTCAGAGCCTGCATGGCGAGGTCGTCGCGGCCCTCCCGAACGGCCAGCTCCGCCCGCTTCTGCCAAGCCTGCGCCTGCTTGACCTCGGCATCGAGCTGCGCTCCGAGCTTGCGCTCGTCCGCGATCGCTCCCGCGACATCGCGCTTCGCCTTGGCGAGCTGGTCCCGCATGTCGAGGATGATCTGGTTGAGCATCTTCTCCGGGTTTTCCGCCTTCGCGATCAGGTCGTTGATGTTCGACTTGATGAGCGTTGACAGCTTCTGGAAGATTCCCATGAGTTCAGCCCTCCATCGCCTGCGGTGCGCCGCTCGCCTGCGCAAGCTCGCGAATCCTGCCCATGTGACTCGACGCCGCGAGCTGAAGACTCTCGATCGAGGCCTGCAGTTCGGTGAAGTCCAGGTTCTCCAGTTCGAGCGTGTCGGTGAGGATCAGCTCCCCCTCCTCGATTCCGTAGGCGCCGTGCACGATGTCGGTCGCGTTGAGTTCCAGCAGTGTGCGGTACAGCCCGGTGAGTTCGTCCTCCGGCTCCGCCGGAAGATCCATCATCTTGAGGCGCAGCACCAGCACGGGATCCGAGTGGTGGACCACCACGCCCGCGCCTCCATTGTCGCCGTGTGCGAGGAACATGCCCTCGTCGACCTCTTGATAGTCCAGATCCATGCGGATCAGGAAGCCTTCGACATCCTCTCGACTTACCATGACTTCACTCCGTCTCCGGGGTGGGGGGCAGGTGGCTCTGCCCGCTCCTGGTGTCAGCCTGCTCGCCGGGCGGGTGCTGCCGGCCGCGATGCGACCGGAATGTCGCGCCACCCGGCGGCATAACCTATAACACTAGCAGACGCCGGGGAGCCGCGGCCAGTTTCGCACCGGGGTGCGGGCTGCTGTCTACGCCCTCCGCCGCTCCCGGTTCCTGTCCCGCAGCAGATCCGCCAGGAAGGCCCCCGTGTACGAGGTCCGTCGAGTGGCGACCTCTTCGGGTGTTCCGGCTGCGACCACCCGCCCTCCGCCCGCGCCCCCTTCCGGGCCGAGGTCGATGAGCCAGTCGGCGGTCTTGATCACGTGAAGGTTGTGCTCGATGACCACCACCGTGTTGCCGCGGTCCACCAGGCGGTGCAGCACCTCCAGCAGGACGCGCACGTCCTCGAAGTGCAGCCCCGTGGTGGGTTCGTCGAGGATGTACAGGGTCCGGCCGGTCGCGCGCTTGGAGAGTTCGCTCGCCAGCTTGACCCGCTGCGCTTCGCCGCCCGACAGGGTGGTCGCCGGCTGACCCAGCCGAACGTAGCCGAGTCCGACCTGCGCCAGCGTATTGAGGCGGTGGCGAACGCGGGGCACGGCGTCGAAGAACTCGAGCGCCTCGGCGACCGGCATCGCAAGGACCTCGGCTATGTTCCGGCCCTTGTAGGCGATGTCGAGGGTCTCGCGATTGTAGCGCTGGCCCCGGCATACGTCGCACGGCACGTAGACGTCGGGCAGGAAGTGCATCTCGATCTTCACGAGCCCGTCGCCCTTGCACGATTCGCATCTGCCTCCCTTTACGTTGAACGAGAAACGGCCCGGACCGTAGCCTCGCACCTGTGACTCGGGAAGGCTCGCGAAGAGTTGGCGGATGGGGGTGAAGAGACCGGTGTAGGTCGCGGGATTGGAGCGCGGCGTCCGTCCGATGGGCGACTGGTTCACCTCGATGACCTTGTCGATCAGCTCGGCGCCGTGCACTTCGTCATGATCTCCGGGGAGGGCCACGGAACGGTAGAAGCGGCGCGCCAGGGCGCGGTACAGGGTATGGTTCACCAGGGTGGATTTGCCCGACCCGCTCACCCCGGTGACCGCCACAAAGCACCCCAGGGGAAATCCTACCGCCAGGTCGCGCAGGTTGTGCTGGCGCGCGCCCTCAATCACGAGCCGGCGCTCGGGGTCGGCGGGGCGGCGCCGGGCGGGCACGGGGATTTCGCGCGCGCCACGCAGGTACGCGCCGGTGAGCGAGCGCGGATGGTTGACGACCTCCTGAACCGTCCCCGCGGCCACCACCTCGCCCCCTTGACGCCCGGCCCCCGGACCAAGGTCGACGACGTGGTCGGCGGCGAGGATGGTGTCTTCGTCGTGCTCCACCACCAGCACGGTGTTGCCCAGGTCGCGCAGCGAGCGGAGCGTGTCCAGCAGGCCGTGGTTGTCGCGCGGGTGCAGGCCGATCGACGGTTCATCCAGGATGTAGAGCACGCCCACCAGGCCGCTGCCGATCTGGGTCGCCAGGCGGATGCGCTGTGCCTCCCCCCCGGAAAGGGTGTCGGCCGAGCGGCCCAGGCTGAGGTAGTCGAGGCCCACGGCGGTCAGGAAGCGGAGGCGGTTCTCGACCTCCTTGAGGATCGGACCGGCGATTTCGGCCGGGAGCGGCGGGCCGGGAGCCTGCTCGATGGTGTCGGAGCGCAGGCGGCCGGCCACCGGGAGCGAGCGCACGAAGGCCAGGCACTCCGAGATGGGCAGCTCGATTACCTGGCCGATGGAGCGGCCGCCCAGGGTCACGGCCCGGGAACGGGGGCCGAGGCGCGTCCCGTCGCACGCCTTGCACGGCAGCACCGACATGTAGGACTCGAGCTGGCCGCGCACGTAGTCCGACCCGGTCTCCCGGTAGCGCCGCTCGACGCTGGCGACCACGCCCTCCCAGACGTCCTCGTAGTATCCCGCGGATCCCGCCGACCGGTAGGGGAAGCGGATCTTCATGGGAGCCGAACCCCACAGGATACCCTGGTGGACCTCGGGGTCCAGGGTGTTCCAGGGGTTGCGCGGGTCGAACTCGTAGGCGGCCGCCAGCCCGGGGATCACCGAGCGGCGCAGGTGTCCGGCGGGGTCCCCCCAGGGAAGCACCACCCCCTCCATGACCGAGAGGCCGGGGTCGCCGAGCAGGAGCTGCGGGTTGACCTCCCGCCGTGTCCCCAGCCCGCCGCAATCCTCGCACGCGCCATAGGGTGAGTTGAAGGAGAACTGACGCGGTTCCAGTTCCGGCAGGTTAGTACCGCACTCCACGCACGCGTACTGCTCGCTGAAGAGCCTGGGATCGTCTTCTCCGCGCACCCGCACCCCTGCGACGCCCTCGGCCGTCGAGAGGGCGGTTTCGATCGAGTCGGCGAGGCGGCCGCGGTCGGAGTCGCGCACCGTGAGGCGGTCGACGACGATGGAGATATCGTGGTTCTCGTACCGATTGAGCGCGGGGGGATGGGATAGGTCGTAGACCTGGCCATCGACGAGCGCCCGGACGAAGCCGGTGCGGCGCGCCCGTTCGAACAGCTCCCGGAACTCGCCCTTGCGCCCGCGCACCAGGGGGGCGAGGACCTCGACCTGCCTGCCCGCCTGCCGTTCCAGAAGCCGTTCCACGATCTGGGTGGCGCTCTGGCGCAGGACCGGCCGGCCGCACTCCGGACAGTGGGGGGTGCCGGCGCGCGCCCACAGCAGGCGCAGGTAGTCGTAGATCTCGGTGACCGTGCCCACCGTCGAACGCGGGTTGCGGTTCACCGTCTTCTGCTCGATGGAGATCGCAGGCGACAGCCCCTCGATGGAGTCGACGTCGGGCTTCTCCATCAGGCCCAGGAACTGACGGGCGTAGGCCGACAGCGATTCCACGTAGCGCCGTTGTCCCTCGGCGTAGATCGTGTCGAACGCGAGCGATGATTTCCCCGATCCGGACAGACCGGTGATGACGATGATACGTTCGCGGGGGAGCTTGAGGTCGATGTTGCGGAGGTTGTGCTCGCGCGCTCCCCGGATGATGAGCGTGTCGCCGGTCATCGGCCCCACTCGCGATAGATGAACAGCCCCAGCGAATGTGCGTAGGTCGGGCCGCTCTGCTGGACCCCGAGCACGCCCCGGCGCAGGAGCGGGTCCTCGGCGAAGCTCTCGAAGCCCCACAGGTCGGCGAAGCGCCACTCGAGGCGCGCGTTGGGGATGCGGGTGCGCGTCTGGGTGGTGGTCCCGACCGGAGCCAGGTCGACGGACAGGAAGACATCGTCCCACAGGTAGCGCCCGAACTCGATCTGTGTGGAGGCGAGTGTGCCCAGCAGGCTGGGATTGGGGCCAAGGCGCTGCGTGGCCCGCTGGTTGGAGATGGCGAAGTAGTCCACGAAACCGATTTCCTGCGCGACGGCCTCCTGGAACTCGTCTGCCAGCCGACCCAGACCGAGCGACAGACCATCGGTGATGATCGCCCCGCCCAGCAGCGACGACTCGCCGGAGCCCAGCAGTGCAGGGGGCCTGCCGAACACCAGGTAGCTGACGAGTTCCGGTTCCTCGATGGGCGCGGCCGCGTCGCTGGTCAGCGACACCGAGGGAGCCACCAGGGTGCCGCCCACGTTGGCGATCACGTTGAGCGGGCTGTCCCCGGCACGCAGACGGGCGACCGCCTGGATGTCCAGGTTCGGGTTGACGCCGGGAATGCCGATGAACTCGAGGGTTCCCTCCTGCACCACGAAGCGGCGGCCGAAGTAGTTGTAGGATCCCCGGATGGCCTCGAGTTCCCCGACCGCCACGAAGCGGCGTGCCCCGCGGTCGTACTCCAGCTCGAGGCCGCCGTCGATCTCCATGTCGATCTGGCGGCTGCGCAGCCAGCTGTCGCTCTCCACGCTCAGTTCGATCTCGGCGACCAGGTTGTCGAGGAACGGGTTCTGTCCTGCCTCGATGATGGGCAGCACGCCGGCCAGGGTGGTGTCCACGGCTGCGAAGAAGGTGGTGTCCGCCAGGTCCACGATGGTCTGGTAGCGCGCGAACTCGTCCAGGTAGAGAGTGCCCTGTTCGACGTCCAGGGCCCCCTGCACCACCGGGCTGCGATAGTTTCCGGTCAGGCTCAACTGCCCGCTGACGACCCCCTCGATGTCATAGCGGTTGACCGCCCGGAAGCTGGTTCCGTCGATGGCGAGGTCCAGAGCCGGGTCGCGCAGTGGGCGCAGGTGCAGCGATCCGTTCACCCGGGCGAGCCCACCGGAGCGCAGGCTGGCCGAGAGCGTGGCGCGGGCGTCCTCGGTGAACCCCAGCACGGCCTCGACATCCGTGTACCGGACCCCCAGTTCCGGCAGTACGAGGGCGCCTCCGGCCAGAGACAGTCCGCCGTTCGTGCGAATGTTCGCCGGGGGACCGGTGAGACGCAGTTCTCCATCGACCACGCCCTCGACGTCCTCGAGGCCGGGGATGACGCGCGAAACGACCGCAAGCGGGAACTCGCGTGCGACGACCGCGATGTCCATCGGTTCGTCAGGGAAGCGTTCGGGCACCCGCCCGAGCCCCAGCGCCGCAGCCAGAGCGCCCCGGGCGGACAGGACCTGCGCTTCCTGGCTCCACGCCTCGACGTCACCGGTGATCCGGCGGTCGAGGTACTCGAGTTCGCCCGCGACCCGGGTGAAGTCCACATTGCCGTACCCCAGTCCGTCGGCCTGGAAGGACGCCTCCATTCCGGGGTCGTCCCCGGTTTGGGATACCCGCAGGTCGAAGCTCACCACTCCGCGAAGGTTGCCTTCCTCCAGGCCGGTCAGATGCGCCACGTGGGTCAGGCGCTCCAGTGGGAGGCTGCGCACCACCAGCTCGAAGTCCGCCGGGCCGGGGCCGCGCGGGATGACGCCGTCGGCTTCAATTCTCATTCCGCCCACGCCGGGACGCGTGAAGCTGAAGTCGTCGACCACGAAACGCTCGCCGCCCCACAGGAGGCGCGCCGGCCCGCCCAGATTCCAGCGGCCGCCGGCGAAGCGGGCGGTGAGTTCGTCGAGATGAAGTACTCCGCTGGTTGCGTCCGCCTGGTAGGTGGCGCGCGCCTGGTAGCTCTCGGCGTCAGTGCGCTCGAGGTCGGCGCGCAGCCGGCCCTCGGATCGGGAAAGGTCCAGTTCGATGGCGGCAGAGGCGAAGTCTCTGCCTTCTACCGCGAAGGAGTCGGTGAGGATGGAGGCGATGAGCCGCCCGTCGGTCCCCGGCAGACCGTCGATCCGGACGTCCAGTTCGGCCCGGCTGATTGCGTTCTCGCGAAAGCGAAAGCCATCGATGGTGACGATGCCCTCCGCCGCGAACCGATCGACCGCGCCGCGCAGGGTGGCTTCGGCCGAGACACGCCCATCGACTTCGACCTCTCTCAGCAGGGGAAGGGTGTCGGGATCGATTCCCTCGAGGCGCAGCAATTCGATCTCCAGGCGCGACAGCGTGTCGGCCGCGATGATCGGACCCGCCATGAAGAAGGGCCGCAGGCCGTCCAGCGATTCGCTGGCGAAAGCGATGCGGACCTCTCCGGGCTGGAGACCCTCCGCGAGCCCCAGGTCTCCGGATGCGTCCAGAGTACCCAGGCTGGTCACGGCGTGCAGCGTGTCCAGGGTGGCCGCGCCCGCTTCCAGGCGAAACGCGGACCTCGCCGAGTCTACGGCAACCACCCCGACCGCAGCGGAAGCGATGCGAACTCGCACGTCGGCCACGACGGAGTCGGGCTGGAGCCCGCGACCGTCCACGAACACGCCGCCGGTCACGATCGTGGGTTCCGGCAGTTCGGGCACGATGCGCGAAAGGTGGAAGTCGCGCACCTCGGTCTCGGCCTGGTAGCTGCGGCCGATGTCGCGCGCATCGAGGCGCGCGTTCATGGCCAGAGGCCCTGCGGGGGTCTCGAGGTCGAGCTCGACCTCGAGGTCGGGGAGGGGTCCGCGGGCGCTCACGCCGCCGGTGACCTCGCCGGTCAGCGGCAGGGACGGGAAGAACGCGCCCAGCGCGGTGAACGACAGCGGCTGGAGGTCGCCGGACAGGTCGACGAACGCTCCATCCTCCCCGTGTCCGACCGTGCCGCTGACGGTGACGTCCGACTGCGGGAGCCCGGCAGCCGCATGCGCCGCCGCCGCGACGAAGTCGATTCCCTCCGACAGGCGTCCTCCTGCCTCGATGCTGAGCGAGCCCGAGCCTCCAATGGCGACGGGCTCGTCCATTTCGCCCAGCAGGCTGTACTGGAACGGCATCGACGTGAGGGAAAAGCCGGTCACGCCGGGATTCGGCCCGACGTGCACCCGACCCCCGAATTCAAACCGGGAAGTGGCGCCGGCCCCGGCGGTCGCGACCGTCTCGAGGTCGCCCGCAACCTCCAGATCCTCCGGCCTGCCCTGGAAGCGCAGGCTGCCGGCGAGCGCACCCCGCCACGGGAGCGGCGAGGTCAGCCACGGATCGAAGGCGGCGGCACTCAGCTCCTGCAGGCCGAGGTCGCCGTCCAGAAGCATGGAATCCGGCGTGAGGGTCAGGGCGAGGCGACCCTCGAGTCCGCCGTCGGCGGTGCCAAGATCGAGGGAGGAGAACGCGAGCGAAGTCAACCCCGGCCTCAGGCCGAGGCCCAGTTCCAGGGACCCGCGGGCCGGAGGCAGCCCGGGAACCAGCCAGTGGATGTCCTCGAGTGCAGCAACCGGAGCGCTCAGGCTTGCGTCGATGCGCAGCTCCCCGTCCCAGGCGACCGCGCCCGTTCCCGACATTTCGGTCTCCGGGAGCCAAAGACGTTCGGCGTCGAAGGACAGTCCGTTCTCTCTCACGAGGATCTGTCCGCGATAGTCGGCCAACTCGAACGGTTCTTCGGTCACGCTCCCCTGCAGGGACAGCGCGAACACGTCGAATGCGGCCTGATCCGCCCCGAATTCCGCCTCCCGCAGCCGCCCGCGGATACGGCTGAAGTGCCCTTCGCGCACATAGCCGTCACCGCCCGCCGCCGGCACAACCTCCGCGTTTCCCGGAGCCGCGTCCGTGACCATCCGCACGACGACGTCCCCATCGAACACGGAAACGTCGCGCAGTACCAGGCCGGGTTCCTCGTCTCCCGAACCGGACTGGAGGTTGAGCGCTGTGGCCGCTTCCCGGGGATCGGAGAGGATGCGGCTCCAGTTCGACTCGTCCTCGCCGGGACCGCGCTCGACCGTCAGCACGGGATTCCAGAGCTCCAGCCCGGCGAGCGCGAACTCCCCGCCGAACAGGCTCCGGAGCGAATAGCGAAGGCGGATCGAGTCCGCGCGGAAGGAAGCGGGTCGTCCCGCCTCGGCGATCGTGACGCCGGACAGGGTGACCCCGGCGAGCAGGTTGGCGGAGCGGATTCCCGAGACCGCGACCTCGGCGCTCAGCCGTGCCGACGCCCGGCTGAGGACTTCTTCCACAACGATGCGCTGGCCCGGCCGGGTGTACACCAGCGCCACCGTCGCCGCACACAGGAGCGCCGCAAGCGAAAGGCCCCAGATCAGCAGAGCCCGCCCGCCGCGGGCGCGATGGAGGCCGGATCCCGTTCCGGTTTCCCCTGCGGGCCCTGTCCCGGACATCAGAAGACCTGTCCCAGGGAGAGATGGAGCTGAAGCCGGCTCAGCGACCAATCCGCGGATTCGCCGTACAGCACCGGGTGCGGAAGAATCTCGAGCCGGCCCGAGCGAACGAAATCGGGCGCCGCGGCCAGCCTTGCCTCGTCGTGATCGACATCGGAATGGTAGGGCCGGATCCCCGAGGTCAGGACGCGCTGTTCCTCGCCGCCGCTCAGCCGGTACGCCACGTCCAGTCGCAGAGGACCGATGGCGGTGAAGTAACGGACGCCCATCCCCGGGGCCCACTCGAGGCGCGCGAGATCCCGGGCACTGTCGTCGGACCAGACCTGGCCGAAGTCGAGAAACAGGGTTCCCTGCCAGTCTGCGGAGCTGAGCGGAAAGCGCACCTCGACGTTGCCCTCGACCAGTCGGCTGCCTCCGGTGGGATTGGACGTAAAGCGGTCGTCACCAAGGGTGCGCGGATCGCAGGTGAAGTCGATGATCTGATCCGGAGTGCACGGCGCCGGGCCGCCGTCGCCGGGGGCCAGCAACGTCTCCACATCCACGAACAGCACGCGCGGGCCCAACTGGTTGTGGGCGAAGCCGCGTACCGAGGTGGCGCCCCCCGAATAGAACCGCTTCTGCGGGTGCGCGATCTCGGAGCCGACTTCCCGGCCCAGCGCTCCGAATCCTCCGGCGCCCAGCCATCCGCCGCGTACCCGCCCGGCCAGCACCCAGCCTTCCAGGAATTCGCGGGTTCCGGATGCCTCGCCCACGGCCAGGTTGTAGGCGAAGTCGGACCCCGTCAGGCCGGATGCGTGCTCGATCTCGGCGATCAGCGAGTATCTCGCGGCGGAACCGATGCTTTGCCCGATCTCCTCGTGCGCGAGGCGGATTCCCACGGGCGACAGCCAGTTGCTGCGCTGCAGCACCTCGATGCCCTCGAAGTCGCATACCAGGAAGCTGGAGCAGAAGAAGATGTCCGCCGCGTCCAGCTTCCCCGTCGTCGGCTGGAAGAAGATCGTCTGCGCACGTCCCTGCGCGCCCCCCCGGGTAACGGAAAGATCGACGCCCAGGCTCTGGCGGACGAAGAGGTCGGGCAGGCTCTGTCGCTCCCAGAACACATTGGCGGCGAAAGTGGTGCGCAGCGAGAAGAGACGGGGCTGGGAGAACTGGGCCGAGAGCGACCAGTTGTAGCGCCCGTACGGACCGGTGCCGGCATCGCGGCAGAGCGTCGAGTTGAGCGGGGAGTTCAGGATGTTCGAGAGCCGTCCGAGGAACTGCAGCCGGCGTCCGCCCCCGGAGAAATTCCGGCTGGTCCAGCTGGCTTCGCCGTTCACGCAGTCGGCAGTGCTCCAGCCGCCTCCCGCGCGGTATCGGTGAATGTCGCCCTCGACCACCGTGATCGATACGGGGATTACGCTGTCCGGCTGCGCGTCCAGTTCCTCCGTTACTGCGACATTGCTGAAGACCTCCATGCCATAGAGGTTGCGCCGCGCCTGGAAGACGAGGTCGGCGTCGTAGGCGCTGCCTTCGCGGAAGGGAATCATGCCCAGTATGACGCCCCGGTCCACCCTTTCGTTTCCCTCGATCGAGATGGCCCCGAAGCGTGCCGGAGATCCCTTGAAGACATCGAAGTTGACCCGCGCGCCGTACGGCTGTGCGGCCGGAATGAGGATGTCGAGCAGGACTTCGGCGTGGGCGTACCCGGCGTTGCGCAACCGGATGGTGAGCGAATCACGGGCCGCCCCCAGCACCAGCTGGTCGAGCGGATCTCCCGCGCTCACCGGCAGATCGTCGAGGAGATCCAGGTCGCCGGGCGGATCGAGCCCGTTGAAGGCCAGGGAATCGATGAGCACCGGCCTTCCTTCGTCGATATGGAACGTGATCCCAACCCCGTCCCCGTTCCGGTCGAGGCTCGGTTCGATGAGCGCCTCCCGGTATCCGTGCCGGTAGTAGAAGAGCCGCAGGCGCACCACGTCGCGTTCGAATTCGCGCGGACCCAGGAAGTGCTCGTCGATGGCGAACGAGCTTCCGGACCAGCAGAAGACGGAGAGCAGCCAGTGCCGGCAGTCGGTCGACCGCGTCATGATGGAAGCGCCCAGCGCGCGATCGGAGAAGACCTCGTTGCCCTCGAAGCGAAGCGTGGTGACCTCTTCCAGTTCCCCCTGGACCGCCGACGCGGGGACTGCGGTAGCGAGCAAGGCGGGAAGGAGGGCCAGAACCGTCCCGGCGCATCGCCGCCCCGGGTGCGCGCGCAGGCTGCCGGTCACGCGCTGCCCGCGGTACCTGGCGACGGTGGCTGTGCGAAGTCGTGGCGGGGGAAGGTGTCGCGTGCGGCCGGCCGGAAGCCATCCGCCGAAGGCGAGCGCAGGTACCGGGTCACCGCGATCCTGTCGTTCGTCACCCGCACCAGGTTGCAGCTGTTCTTGCCCTTCTCCCTTCCGCGTCCCCGGTCGGACGCCGTGGTGCCGCTGCATACCAGCAGCACGGTGGAATCCGCCTCCCCCGAGCCATTCGTCGACGGACTGCTCGGTACCCCCACCGAGATGAAAGCGCGATGAAGGTGGCCGAAGAGCACCAGTTCCACGCCCATTTCGGCCAGCCGGGCGACGATGCGGCGGGCGCGGGGGAGGGCCGCGATGAGATCCCCTTCGGGCGCTCCGACCAGCGCGTGGTGCACCACCAGCGCACGCAGGCCCCCGTTTCCGGCTCTGGCGAACGCCGCCGCCGCACGTTCCAACTGCTCGTCGGCCACGTTGCCGTTCACGATGGTGCGGTCGGGCGTGGTGGTGTTGAGCGCGACCACGACCGCTCCGCCGAGGTCGTGTTCGCTGTCGAGTTCGTCCGCGATCCAGCGCCGGTAGTTGCGGAAGGGGGCGAAGGCGCGCTCCCACAGGCGGTACAGGGGCACGTCGTGGTTGCCGGGCGTGACCACCAGCGGGACCCGGGGAAGGCGCTTCAGGTAGGTGGCCGCCGCCTCGTATTCGCGGTTCTTGGCGCGCTGCGTGAAGTCGCCCGAGAGCGCGATCACATCGGGCGACACGGAGTGCGCCAGCGTGAGGAAGTCGGCGGCGGCCGCAGGCGTGTGCGGCCGCCCGAAGTGCAGGTCCGAGCCGTGAAGTATGGTGAATGCGCGGCCGCGATCGCTCACGGCGCCCTCGCCTTCTTCGGGCGCGGCCCACCGTTCCGGGACGCGAGACGGACCATCGCCGCCACCGCCGCCGCGATCAGCAGGAGGCTGATGACCTGCGCGATGGTCAGGCTGCCCAGGAAGCGGTCGTCCTTGGCGCGCACGAATTCGACCAGGAAGCGGGCCGCCGAGGCCAGCGCCAGCCACAGCGCAAACACCCAGCCGGGAGGATGCGCGCCGTGCCGGAGACGCCAGACGATCGCGAAGATCGCCAGCGCCATGGCGATCTCGTACAACTGCGTGGGATGTACCGGCACGATCTGTCCGTAGGCTTCCACCAGAGCCGGATCCGTTTCGATCCCGAAGCGGGCCAGGTTGTCCACCGAACTGGGAGGCGAACCCTGCGGAAAGCGGATTCCCACCCACGAGGCCGTCGGGCGGCCGTAGTCGTCCCCGACCAGGAAGCACCCGAGTCGCCCCACCGCGTACGCCATCGCCATCGACGGGGCGGTCAGATCGAGGGTCTGGCGCACGGGCAGGCCGAGCCGCTTCATCTGGTACAGAACCGCCGCGGTTCCGCCGAGGAAGCCCCCGTACCACACCAGGCCGCCGCGCGCGAACAGGAAGCGCGGATTCTCGACGAGCCTGGGGAAGTTGAGAAACACGTAGTACAGCTTGGCTCCGACGATTCCCCCGATCACCGCGGCGAACACGAGGTCCCAGGCGCGGTCGGGATGGATGCCGGTCTCGCTCATCCGCGCGCGCAGCAGGTAGCCGGCCGCCAGGAAGGCGAGAAAAAGCATGACCCCGAAGGAGGTGACCGGCTCTCCGCCGAGCACCGGCACCCATTCGGGAAAGCGGAAGAGGATTGGATACACGGGTAGCCAGGGGGTTCAGGGTGGGGTCGGGCCGGCGCGCACGGGATTCGGGCATGCCGCTCCGCGGATGGCTTCGGGAGGGTCGGGAGTCATTCGCGCAGCCCGGGGAACGGGAGCGAAGCGTCGGCCGAGAGGTCCAGGTCCGAACTCTCCCCAAGGAGCAGGCGAAAAGCCGCTGTGCGGGCGACCATGGCCCCGTTGTCCACCGACAACCGGGGCGTCGCGTGAAAGAGCTCGACCTCGGGCGGATGCCGCCGCCGGAGCTCCCGGCGCAAGGCGCTGTTTGCCGACACGCCCCCGGCCACCAGGATCCTGTCGGTCCCCGTGCGCTCCACCGCCTGCGCCGCGCGGGTCGCAAGGACGTCGTTGACCGCGGCCTGAAAGGAGGCGGCCACGTGGGCGCGCTCCGCGTCGAGGCCGCCGTTGGCCTCGAGTTCGGCAACCTGGGTCGCGACCGCAGTCTTGAGCCCGCTGAAGGAGAAGTCCAGCGCCTCCGTCGCGCCCGGCTTTCCGGAGGACGCGAGCAGTGGCCGCGGGAACGAGTACCGGGCCGGGTCCCCCTCGGTCGCAAGCGCCTCGAGCGGAGCTCCGCCCGGATAGGGCAGCCCGAGCAGACGCGCCACCTTGTCGAATGCCTCCCCGGCAGCGTCGTCGCGGGTGCGGCCGAGCAGCCGGTACTTGCCCCAGGCGGGCGCGTGGACAAGCAGGGTGTGTCCCCCGGAGACCAGAAGCGCCACGAAGGGTGGCTCCGCGGCAGGGTCCTCGATGTGGGGGGCGAAAAGGTGGGCCTCCATGTGATGCACGCCCACGACTGGGACCCCCGAGGCGTAGGCGGCCGCCTTCGCCCAGCACACCCCCACCAGCAGGGCTCCGATCAGCCCGGGGCCGGCAGTCACGCCGATGCCGTCGAGTTCCGCCAGCATGCATCCGGCGTCGTCCAGCGCACGGCCAACGACATCGTCGACCACCTGCAGATGAGCCCGGGCGGCGAGCTCCGGAACCACGCCGCCGTAGACGGCGTGCATGTCCTGGGAGAGGATCACGTGCGAGCGCAGATCGTGCGCGCCATGGAGCACGGCTGCGGAGGTCTCGTCGCAACTGGTCTCGATGCCGAGAACGAGGAGATCGCTCACCGCCCCTCGGACCCCTCTCTGCCGACAAGCTCGACCCGCACTTCGACCGTGTCCGGCGAGAAGCTGATCAACTCGCCCGAAATGCCGTTGCCGACGCCCACGCGAACCACCTGCGACCCCGCGATGCGCGACAGGTCCACGGGATCGAGGCGGATCGTGCTGAGCTCCGCGACCCGGCTCGCCGGCCCGATTACGCGAATGGACGCTGGGAAGGCGGTGGGGGGCGCGGCCAACGTCAACTCGTCACGCGGGACGCCGACCACGGTGGGGGCGACGGGCACTTCCACCGCCACCATGGGCTCGAAGGCGATGGCGACCGCGGCCGGCTCCACGGCCTCGACGACCACTCCCTCGATGCCCTGCAGGCGCACCCAGTTGCGATCGATCACCAGGGAGGTGTCGGCGGAGCCCACCGCATCCACGGGGACCATGATCGAAGGCTGGTTTCCGGCGAGGCGCAGGAGTTGACGGGCCGTGCCCGCCAGCCGAACCGTCGCGCTGGAGGGCGTCGGCGTACCCGAGACCGCCCATTGTGGATCGTTCAGCTGCACGCGCACCGGCACGCCGTCAAAGGCCCGGCGCTCCGGCTGCTCCATCTGCACGACGACCCACAGAACGACCGCAAGCGCAAGCGCGGCAAGCATCGGAGTCGAGTTGCGCCCCGACTCGGATGCCTGCCAGGGCAGCTTCAGCTTGCCAGCAGCCTCTGGATCAGTTCGAGGTTTTCCGGGGAATCCCACTCGGTTGCTCCCGCGATCTTCTTGTAGATGACCCCGTCCTTGCCGATCAGGAAGGACTCGGGGACCCCAGTGGTTCGATAGGTCTGCCTGATCCGCCCGGACGCATCGTGCAGGATCGTGAAGGTGAGCCCGTGCTCGCGGGCGAACAGGCCCACGTCGCCGCCGGGATTGCCGGCTTCATCGCGCTCGCCCTGCGCCGCGTCCACGCTTACGGCGAGGATATCGAAGGGCTGTCCGTCGAGCTGTTCGTACAGGCGCTGCATCGAGGGCATCTCCACGATGCAGGGGCCGCACCAGGTGGCCCAGATGTTGACCAGCACTACCCGGCCGCGGTGATCCTCAAGGGAGACGGGGGTCCCCTGGACGTCGGAGATCGTGAAGGCGGGGGCGTCGGCCCCCAGGCCTACGGGTTGAAACCGTCCCCGTCCCGCCCAGGCCATGAGGACGAGCGCACCGGCCCCCAGCACGGCCACCAGATAGGGAATGCGCGAAGGTCTGTGGGTCATGTCGACGGCCTCTCGGAACCAGCGGATCGAACCTGTAACGATATCACTCTTATCATGTTCGCACGCATGGTGATTGTTCCTGCGTTTCCGGCTGTGTCGGGCCGGGGGAGGTCGGCCGGCAGCAACTCGCGGTCGCCGATCACCAGCCGCACTTCGGACCCCACCTCCACGGTGCTCGCCGGGGGCGGGTCCTGCTCGATCACCACGCCCGGCTCCAAACTCGTGAGCGCGTCCATTTCGATCTCGGTGACGAAGAGCCCCAGGGAGTCGAGCAGGAGGAAGGCCTCGTCCTCGCTCAGTCCGAGGAGGGTCGGCATTTCGACCACCGGCGGCCCCAGGCTGATCGCGAGCCGCACTTCGAAAGGCAGGGTCACGGCGGTTCCCGCCTCCGGTTCCATGGCGACCACTTCGCCCGCGGGCTCCGCGTCCTCGAGGGAATCCACCGCGACCGAGAACCCGTTCGCCCCGAGGAGGATGCGCGCCCTCTGTTCGTGTTGGCCGATCACGTCGGGAACGTCGCGATGCTCCGGACCCAGGCTGATGGCGAATTCGATGGCTGCTCCGGGAAGGGCGAGCTGGCCGGGCAGCGGGGTCTGGCCGAGGACGGAGCCGGTGGCGGCGGAGGGGTGATACATCGAGTCGACTGCGCCCAGCCCGAGTCCCGCCCCTGCGGCGCGGGCAGCGGCGGCCTGGAGGTCGAGTCCGGTCAGATCGGGCACGCCCAGCAGGTCCGGAGGCGGAGCGGGCACCGGGAATACGACCCGAGTGGCGCCCACGTAGCCGAGGCCGAACATGACGGCCAGAAGAACGGTGCCGCGCAGCACGCGCGTGAAGGCGCGGGCCGGACGCCGTCTCCGCGAGCCCTGGCGTCTCTTCCTTTTCGTCGAACGGCGCTTACGACGGCTGCCGCGGGCGGGCCTGCGCCGGCCGATCGAGCTTCCCAGCCTCATCGGACTCTCCGCATGCGCGCCGCGAAGGCGCCATCGAAACCGGTGCTCTGCGGCAGGACGCACAGGTGACCGCGATCGTCCATGACCTCCGGATCCATGTCTTCGGGAGCTTCCCGGCGGAATTCGGGGTGCCGGCTCAGGAATCCCTCCACGACGTCGACGTTTTCCTCTGGCTCCAATGTACACGTGGAGTACACCAGAAGTCCCCCGGCGGAAACGGCCCGGGATGCGCCCGCGAGGAGCCGGGACTGGACGCCGCCCAGCCTCGCGGGATCCGTCTCGGTCAGGCGCCATCTGACGTCGGGACGGCGGGCCAGGGTGCCCGTGCCGCTGCACGGCGCATCCACCAGGACGAGGTCGGCCCGGCGCACGGGTGCGGCGCCGGCGTCCGCGACCACGGCGCCCACGCGGGCTCCGAGGCGCAAGGCGGACCCGGTCACGAGCTTCAGACGGGGTGGGGAAAGGTCGGCTGCGAGCACGTACCCGGCGCGTTCCGACAGCACCAGCGCCTTGCCCCCGGGTGCGGCGCACAGATCGGCCACCAGGGCGCCCGGAGGTGGCTCGGCGTAGCGTGCCACCAGCGCGGCGCCGGGATCCTGGATGACGCCGGGGACGGCTCCGAGCACGCGCGCCGGGTCGGTCCCGGCCGCGAGACGCAGGCAACCGGAGCCGAGCCCGGCTGCGCTGGCGGTCAGGCCGGCGGCCCGCAGCCGGTCGAGGGCGGGTTCGGGTTCGATGCCCACAGGGCGGAAGAAGAGCCCCGGCACACCGTTGTCATGCCTCAGGAGCGCCTCGGTGTCGGTCGCCCCCCAGCGCGCCAGCCAGCGTCGCACCAGCCACCGGGGATGGGAGTGCCAATGCGTGAAGTGGTCCTCGGGGTCGGTCTCGCGGCTGGGGAAGGCGACCGCGGGCGATCCCGCGCGTGCCGAGGAGCGCAGGACGGCGTTGATCAATCCTGCAGCCCTTCCGGCACCGGCCGCGCGCGCGAGTTCCACTGTGGACGACACGGCCGCGTACGTGGGGACGCCCTCCATGTAGTGCAACTGGTACGCGCCCATGCGCAGCAGGTCGAGGACAGCCGCATCGAGCCGTTCAGGTCCCCGGCGCGCGTGCAGCGCGATCGTGTAGTCCAGGCGGCCGCGCAGCCGCGCCACCCCGTAGGCGAGGGCGTGCACCCAGTGCCGGTCGCGGGGCGACAGGTCCCCGGCGCGCGTGTCCAGAGCGCGATCCAGACGCTGGCCCCGGGTGCAGGCGGCGAGCACCCGGAACGCGACTCTTCTGGCATCGCGCGATCCGTCCGCGCCCATTCGCCGCTCGCGCGTGCTACTCCGGCAGCGGGGGCGAGGAGGGGACCGCCACCTCGCGCGTGGGCATGCGGCCCGCCAGGTAGGCGAGCCGGCCCGCGACCACCGCCTCGCGCATCGCGGCCGCCATGCGCACGGGATCGCGGGCCGCCGCGATGGCGGTGTTCATGAGTACCCCGTCCACCCCCTGCTCCATGGTGAGGCAGGCATCCGAGGCGGTGCCCACCCCGGCGTCCACGATAATGGGGACCTCGCAGCGCTCCTTGATCGCGCGCACGTAGTACGGGTTGAGCAGCCCGAGGCCGCTTCCGATGGGGCTCGCCAGGGGCATCACCGCCACGCACCCCGCATCCTCCAGCCGAAGGGCGGTGATGAGGTCCTCGTTGGTGTAGGCCATCACCTTGAACCCTTCCGCCACGAGCACCCGGGCGGCGTCGAGCGTCGCCTGCGTGTCCGGGAGCAGGGTGGCCTCGTCACCGATCACCTCCAGCTTCAGCCACTCGTTGAACCCCGCGGCGCGGGCCAGCCTCGCATAGCGGATTGCGTCCTCGGCGGTGTAGCAGCCCGCGGTGTTGGCCAGGAGGAAGAACTCGCCCGGGTCGAGATGGTACAGGATACCTTCCTCGCGGGTGCGGTCGAGGTCTATCCGCCGCACCGCCACCGTCACCATGTCCGAGCCGCTGGCGCGGATGGCCCGCACCATGATCTCGTTGTCGGGATACTTGCCGGTCCCCACGATCAGGCGGGAGCCGAACTCCCTGTTCCCGATCACGAACGGGGTGTCGGCGCTCGCGTGTGTAGACATCACCGCCTCTTGGCTCCGTCCGCCGGTACTGGTATCTACTGACATATACTGTTGTCTACTGAGTTATTCGGCCTGGCGGGGTGAGGGGTTTTGCAACCCCGCTCCCCCGCGGCCCCCGAGCCCGAAGCAGCGCTCGCGCGGATCCATCTGCGGACTGCCAGGCATCACCCGCCGCCCACGAAGTGGACCAGCTCCAGTTGGTCGCCCTCGCTCAGACGCACCGTGGGGTAGCGCTCGCGGGCGAGGATTTCCCGGTTGCGTTCGACGACCACCATCCCGGGGACCAGGCCCAGCTCGTCGAGGAGGCCGGACACGGTGATGTCCGCGGCCACCTCTCGCGCCTTGCCGTTCAGGCGGATCGTCACCTTGCCGTCCATTCCGGTGGTCGTCACTCCTCGGGCCACAAGTCCAGAAAACGCCTCACGCCGTCCCCGGGCGATGGCGCGTCCCACACCGCGCGGATCACCGCCACTCCGCGGGCGCCGGCGGCAAGCACCTGTGGCGCCCGGCCGGCGGTGATGCCGCCGATGCCCACCACGGGGGCGGGGCTTGCGGCTTTGGCGGCCCGCACCACGTCGATTCCGCCCGGCGCAATCCCCGCATGGGAGGGCGTCGCGAACACCGCTCCCGCAAAAAGATAATCGATCCGGCCGTCATCCCCACCGGCCTCGGCGGCCGAATGGACCGAACGACCGACTTGGGCATCCGGTCCGAGAAGGCGGCGGGCGACCGACGCGGGCATCGACCGGCCGCCCAGGTGAACGCGGCTGATGCCCAGCACCAGGGCCACGTCCACGCGATCGTTGACCACCAGCCAGCCGCCGGAGCGGCGCGCCGCGCGGATCAGGCCGGCGGCAGCCCGGTAGAGCACCCGCCCCGAGGTGCGCGGCCCGCGCACATGGAGGGCGACCCGGGCGCCGCCCGCCTCCAGCACCTCGAGGGCGGCCGCGGAAAAGCCCGTCCCCGCCAGGATGCGGTCGTCGGTGACGACGTGCAGCGAGGGTATCATCGCAAACGCTGCCCCACCCGGCCCGCCCGGCCCCGCAGCCAGTCGCGCGCGGGCATGCGCCTTCTGCCGGCAGGCTGCACCTCGCCCACCTCTACCGAGCCCTCCCCGGTCGCGACGCGGAGCCCGTTGCCGGGGTCCGCCCCGATCACGGTGCCGGGCTCTGGCCGCTCTCCTCCCTGAAGCGCATCGCCCTCGACCACGCGCGGGCGAAAAAGCTTGACGGGGCTGCCCCCCAGCTCGCTCCACGCGCCGGGCGCCGGGTCCATGGCGCGCATCCAGCGGGCCACTTCCTCCGCCGGCCGAGCCCACCGCAGTCGCGCGCCGCGTCGGGAGAGACGGGGAGCGAAGGTGGCCCGCGCATGGTCCTGGTCGTGCTCCTCGAGCGCGCCCGCGTCCATCATCTCCAGAACTCGCACCAGCCCGCCGGCGCCGATCCGCGCCAGCCGCTCGTAGAGTTCGCCGGCGGTCTCGTCGGAGAGGATGTCCGTCCTGTCCTGCCGCAGGATGGGACCGGCGTCCATGGCCTTCACCATGCGCATGATCGTGACTCCCGTAACCGGGTGGCCGCGCGCGATGGCCCAGTGCACCGGAGCCGCGCCCCGCAACTCGGGAAGCAGGGAAGCGTGCACGTTGATCGACCCGAGGGCGGGGAGATCCAGCGCCTCGCGGCTCAGGAAGTGGCCGTAGGCGGCGACCACGGAAAGGTCCGGCCGGAGGCCGCGCATGCGCGCCAGGAAGGCGGGGCGGCCCGGGCGCTCGGGGGTGAAGACCGGATATTCCGCGGCGAGGGCGGCTTCCTTCACGGGAGTGGGCCGCGGGCGCCGTCCCCGGCCGGCGCGGCGGTCGGGCTGCGTCACCACGCCCACGATCTCATGGCCTGCATCGGCCAGGCTTCGGAGCGAGGGAAGGGCGAAGGTCGCCGTTCCCCAGAAAAGAACCCTCACGGCTCCGCGGCTTCGGCCTGCAGCTTCCTCCACTTCTTGAGCAGCAACTGCCGCTTGAGGGGGCTCAGCCGGTCGACGAAGAGCACGCCGTCCAGATGGTCGATCTCGTGCTGCAGGGCGCGCGCGAAGAGGCCCTCCGCCTCGAGTCGCACACCCCGTCCATCCGGGTCCGTGCCGTCCACCACAACCGATACCGGGCGTTGCACGACCGCCTCCACCCCGGGGATGCTGAGGCACCCCTCCGTCTGCTTGTCCTTCTTCGCCGTCCAGCTCGCCAGCCGGGGATTCACCAGCGCTACGGGGTTCGACTCGTCGGACTCCTCCGCCACGTCCAGCACGATGACCCGCCGGGAGATGCCGACCTGCGGCGCGGCCAGCCCGATGCCCTTGGCGTCGTACATCGTCTCGAACATGTCGCGCACCAGCGCGCGCAGCTCGTCATCGACATCGTCGACCGGGTCCGCCGGACGCCGCAACACCTCGCTGCCGTACAGCTTTATCCTGCGCAGAGCCATCCCGGGGTGCGGCTACGAGTCCCGCGGGTTTGTGAGCGTCGCGATCTTGGAGCGCTCGATCACCAGGCGAGTGTTCTCCGCGGTCACGATGGTGAGGTGCTGCTCCTGGGCGTGGATCACCTTGCCCACGATCCCGCCCGCGGTCACCACCCGGTCTCCCTTCTTGAGCGCCGCCACCATCGCGCGGTGACGCTGCTGTTCCTTGCGCTGCGGCCGGATCAGCAGGAAGTAGAAGATCGCGATGATCGCGATCAACTGGATGAAGAAGACGAAGCCGCCTCCCCCGCCCTGGGGCACCCCGACCAGGGGCGACAGGCGGAGCGGCTGGGCCGATATCGCGATCCAGAGTGTCAAGATCCGTTCCTCCGATGATGCGCCGGCCCGAGGCCGGTGGTTGATGTTCTATGCCTTCGCCCGCGCACTACGATACCGGAGCAGCCATTCCGCGCGCCACATCGGGAAGGAGCCGTCGATGATCCGGCGCCGGGCCTCGCTCGCCAGCTGCACCAGAAAACTCAGGTTGTGGATGGAGATCAGCCGCTGGGCCAGCCCCTCGCCCGCAACCAGCAGATGGCGCAGGTATGCGCGATCGAACCGCCGGCAAGTATAGCACGTGCACCCCGGGTCGAGGGGGTCCGTGTCGGTGCGGAAGCGCGCGCCCTTCATGTTCACCTGGCCCTCGGTGGAGGTCCACGCGGTGCCATGGCGGGCGTTGCGGGTGGGCGCGACGCAGTCGAAGAGATCGCAGCCGCGCGCGATCGCTTCCAGCAGATCGTCGGGGTAGCCGACCCCCATGAGGTAGCGCGGACGGCTGCCGGGCAGTTCGCCGTCCAGCAGCTCCAGAATACGCCACATGGCTTCCTTGTTCTCTCCGACGCTGAGCCCTCCGATCCCGAAGCCGGGCCAGTCCGCGATGCCGCGCGCGTCGGCGGCGCACGCACGCCGCAGATCCTCGAAGACACCGCCCTGCAGGACCGGGAAGAGAGCCTGAGCGGGCGCCTGTTCCGCGGTGGTTGCCCGAAAGCGCCGAGCGCACCGCTCCAGCCAGGCGAGGGTGCGGCGGTTGGCCCGCGCCACTGAGGCGCGGTCGGCATCGCCGGGCGGACATTCGTCGAACGCCATGACGACGTCCGCGCCCAGGGCCCGCTGGACGTCGATGACGCTTTCGGGCGTGAAGTGGTGGCGGGAGCCGTCGATGTGGCTCTGGAAGACGACGCCATCGTCGTGGATGCGGTTGATCCGGCTCAGCGAGAAGACCTGAAATCCGCCCGAGTCGGTCAGGATGGGACCCGGCCAGCGCATGAAGGCGTGGAGGCCCCCCAGCTCGCGCACCACCTCGGCCCCCGGACGCAGGTAGAGGTGGTAGGTGTTGGCCAGCACCATGCGCGCCCCGAGGTCCCTGAGTTCCTCCGGGGTCAGCATCTTCACGTTGGCGAGGGTGCCCACGGGCATGAACGCGGGCGTCTCGATGTTCCCGTGGGGCGTGGAGAACACCCCGGCACGGGCGCGGTCGATGCGGTCGCCGACGGCGAACGAGAAGGCCGAAGGCACGTCGCCGCTCACGCAATCGCCATCGCGTCGCCGTAGGAGTAGAACCGATACCCCCGGTCGATGGCTTCGCGATACGCGTCCATGGTGCGCTCATGGCCGGCGAACGCGGCCACCAGCATGAGCAGGGTCGAGTGGGGCAGGTGGAAGTTGGTGATCAGGGCGTCGACGACCCGGAAATCGAAGGGCGGGCGGATGAAGAGATCGGTCGTGCCGGCGCCCGCCCGCACCCCGCCCGTGCCGTCGCCCGCGCTCTCAAGCGTCCGCACCACCGTGGTGCCCACCGCCCACACCCGTCCCCCGCCCGCGCGCGCCTCGGCGACCCGGATGGCCGCCTCGCGAGGGACGCGGTAGCGCTCCTCGCCGGGACCGCGCGGGTCGCCGCCGGCAGGGCCCGCCGGGCGGAAGGTCGCCACCCCCACGTGCAGGGTGACGCGCGCGATGCGCACCCCACCGGCCTCCAGCGCCTCCATGAGCTCGCGAGTGAAGTGGAGGCCCGCGGTGGGGGCGGCCACCGAGCCCGGCGTGCGCGCGTACACCGTCTGGTAGCGCGCGCGATCCACCGGTTCGTCGCGGCGGCGCAGGTAGGGGGGGAGCGGCACGCGCCCGTGGCGCTCGAGCGCCTCCTCGACCGGCAGCGGCGTCTCGACACGCACGATGCGCCCGTGGTCGGGGGTCGAGTCGACGATGTGGACCACCAGGTCGGGGGCGACCTCCACCGTGCGCCCGGGCTTGAGCTTGCCGCCGGGCCGCACCAGCGCCTCCCACAGGCGCTCCTGCCCCAGCGGCCGCAGCAGGAACACCTCGGCACGCGCGCCCGTCGGCTTGGCTCCCAGCAGGCGCACGGGGAGCACCCGCGACTCGTTCACCACCAGGACGTCGCCGGCGCGCATCAGGCCGGGAAGGTCGCGGAACACCCGATGCTCGAAGGGTCTCCCGGACCTGGGCGCGACCAGCAGGCGGCTCCGGTCGCGCCGCGCTGCCGGGTAGCGCGCGATGCGGTCTTCGGGGAGGTGGTAGCCGAAGTCGCCGATGGCGTTGCGTCCGGCCTTCATGACCGGAAGAGCGACGACTGGCCACCTCCGCCCGCGCCGGCGTCCGAGCGCTCTTCTCTCACGGCCGATGGATGGCCGAACCGCCGGTGGGCGCGCTCCGTGGTCTTGCGCCCGCGCGGGGTGCGCTCCAGAAAGCCGTTCTGGATCAGAAACGGTTCGTAGACCTCCTCCAGGGTTCCCTCGTCCTCGCTCAGTGCCACCGCGAGGGAAGCCAGCCCCACCGGGCCTCCGCCGAACTTCTCGATGATGGTGCGCAGCACGCGCGCATCCATTTCGTCCATCCCGTACTCGTCCACCTCTAGCAGCCGGAGCCCCGCGCGCGCGACCTCGCCGCTGATCACGCCGTCGGCGCGCACCTCGGCGTAGTCGCGCAGCCGGCGCAGCAGCCGGTTGGCCACCCGGGGGGTGCCCCGAGCCCGACGTGCCAGCTCGAAGGTGCCCTCGTCCGTCGTGTCCACCCCCAGGATGTCCGCGCTCCGCTGAACCACCCGGGCCAGCTCCTCCGGTGGATAGAAATCGAGCCGCTCCACCATGCCGAAGCGCGCGCGCATGGGCTCCGTTAACAGCCCGAAGCGGGTCGTGGCGCCCACCAGGGTGAAGCGCTCGATCTGCATGGTGACGGTGCGCGCCGCGGGTCCGTCGGAGAGCCGGATCTCCACCCGGAAATCCTCCATGGCGGGGTAGAGGAATTCCTCCACGATGGGCCGCAGCCGGTGGATCTCGTCGATGAAGAGGATGTCCCGATCGTTGAGGTTGGTGAGGGTGCTCACCAAATCACCCGGCTTCTCCAGCACCGGTCCGGAGGTCATCTTGACCCCGACCCCCATCTCGGAGGCGAGCACCATCGCCAGCGTGGTCTTGCCGAGCCCCGGAGGCCCGTGGAAGAGCAGGTGGTCGAGCGCGTCGCCCCGCCTGCGGGCAGCAGCGATCGCGATCGAGAGCGTCTCCTTGACCTTGGCCTGGCCGATGCACTCGGCGAGGCTGGCCGGGCGGAGGGACAGCTCCGCGGCACCCTCCCCGGAGAGCTCACGGGGCGTGGTCACGTCGTAGCGATCCGTCACCGGCCAATGCGCTCCAGCGCCCTCCGGATCAGTTCCTCGGTCTTCATCTCCTCTCCCGCTCCTCCGCCGGCCTTCACGGCGCGGACGGCTTTGTCCGCCTGCGCGAAGGAGTACCCCAGAGCCATCAGGGCGTTGACCGCCTCCCGCGCGCCGTGAGGCGCCGCCTCGCCGTCGGCCTGGGCCAGCGCGAGGTCGCGCACCTTGTCGCCGAGCCTGAGGATGAGCAATTCGGCCGTCTTCTTTCCAACGCCGCTCACGCGGGTGAGCACGGCCGTCTCCTTGTTGGCGAGAGCCTGTGCCAGACGCCGGGCGGAGTAGGTGGAGAGCATCTCGCGCGCCAGCTTGGCGCCGACCCCGGTCGTCCCCAGCAGGCGCTGGAACATGTCGCGCTCGTGGACTTCGAGGAAGCCGTAAAGGGCTACCGAATCGTCGCGCACGACCTGGACCGTGCGCAGCCGCACCTGCGAGCCGGCGGGCGGCAGGCGTCCCGCCACCGTGGCCGGCACGTGAACCTCGTACACGACGCCGCCCGCGGTCTCCACTTCGACCGAATCCATGTCCTGCTTGAGCAGAACCCCGTGCAGCCGGCTGATCACCGGGGCCGGTCCCCGATCAGGCAGTGGCAGAGCGCGGCCGCCACCCCGTCGGCCGCATCGTCCGGCGACGGCGCGGAGACCAGCCGCAGATGTGTCTTGACCATGAATCCCACCTGTTCCTTGGTGGCCCGGCCGGTGCCGGCGACCGCGCTCTTGATCGCGGTCGGCGAGTACTCGGCAATCTGGATCCCGGCGAGCGCGCCCGCCAACAGGACGGCGCCCCGTGCATGGCCGAGCGTAAGCGCGCTCTGCGGGTTCTTCCCCTGGAACACCTTTTCCACGGAGAGCACGTGGGGCTCGAAGCGCTGGACGATCGACTGCATCGCCTCGAAGATGTGGCGGATGCGATCCGCAAGCGGGCGCGGGGGCCGGGTGCGCACCACCCCGCATTCGAGCAGCGACAACCTGCCCTCGCCGCTGGCGACCACGCCGTAGCCGGTGCGCGCCGTGCCCGGATCCACCCCGAGCACGATCAGCGCCCCGTCCGGCGCCGTCACCGTCCGCTTCGCGGCCGGCCGGCCCTCATTGCGACAGCCTGTCCAGGGTGTCCTCGTCGATGTTGCCGTTGGACGAGATCTTCTGCACGTCGTCCGATCCGTCGAGCGCCTCCATCAGGCGGACCAGTCTGTCAGCGGTCTTGCCCGCAACGTCCACTTCGTTCTGCGGAATCATCGCCAGCTCCGCCTGCGCGATGCGGATTCCGGCCTCCCGCATGTCGTCCTGAACCTGATGAAAGGAAGCCAGATCGGTCGTGACGATGAAATCGCCCCCTTCCTGCACGACATCCTCCGCTCCCGCTTCCAGCGCCGCTTCCAGCACCTCCTCCTCGGAGTGTCCGGCCGCCTCGATGTAGATCTGCCCTCTTCGGTCGAACTGCCACGCCACCGACCCGGCAGTTCCCAGGCTGCCTCCGTTCTTGGTGAGGAGGTGTCTCACCGCCGCCACGGTGCGCTTGGGGTTGTCGGTCAGGGTCTCGATGTAGAGCGCGACCCCGCCGGGGGCGTAGCCCTCGTAGACCACTTCCTCGTAGTTGACGCCGGCGAGCTCACCGGTCCCCTTCTTGATCGCCCGCTCGATGTTCTCCTGGGGCATGTTGCCGGCCTTGGCGGTGTCCACCGCCAGGCGCAGGCGCGGGTTGAAGTTGGGATCTCCTCCTCCGTCGCGCGCGGCCACCGTCAGCTCGCGGATGAGCTTGGTGAACATCTGTCCGCGCTTCGCGTCGTTGACGGCCTTCTTGCGCTTGATCTGCGCCCACTTGCTGTGTCCCGCCACGGGCTGCCTCCTGCCCTACTCCTCCGCCTTGAGCGCCTCGATCACCTGCTGGGCCTCGTGCGCCGGCATCGGTTCGTAGCCGGCAAGGGTGCGCGTGTGGTGGGCGCGCCCCTGGGTCATGGAGCGCAGGGCGGTGGCGTACTTGTAGAGTTCGGCTTCCGGGACGAGCGCCTGCACGGTGGTGCTTCCGTTGCCGGGCACCATGCCCTGCACCTTGCCGCGACGCTGCGTGATGTCACCCATGATGTCGCCCATGTACTCGTCAGGCGTCGACACTTCCACCTCGATGATCGGTTCCAGCAGCACCGGACCCGCCCTGGACGCGACTTCGCGGAAGGCCAGCGACCCGGCCACCTTGAACGCGATGTCGGAGGAGTCCACCGAGTGGTAGGAGCCGTCGTAGCATTCGGCTGCGAAGTCCACCAGCGCGAACCCGGCCAGGATGCCCCTGCCTGCCGCCTCCTGGATGCCCTTGTTCACCGACGGGACGTATTTCCCGGGGATGACGCCTCCCTTGATGTTGTCCACGAACTCGTAGCCGTCGCCGCGCGGGCGTGGCGACAGACGCACCCAGCAGTCGCCGAACTGCCCCCGGCCGCCCGTCTGCTTCTTGAAGCGTCCGCGCCCTTCCGCGGTTCGCGTGATGGTTTCCCGGTAGGCGATCCTGGGCTGTTCGGTCTCGACGCTGACGTTGTATTTGCGCTTCATGCGCTGCATCTGGACGTCCAGGTGCAGCTCCCCGAGGCCCCGCGCGATGGTCTGTCCCAGTTCGGGGTTGAACTCGGCATGGAAGGTCGGATCCTCGTCGTGCAGCTTCTGCAGGGCTTCGCCGATCTTGTCGTCGTCGGCACGCGTCGCGCCCTTCATCGCCACGGACACGTCCGGTTTCGGGAAGTCGATCCTGTCGAGGATGAGAGGCCGGCCGGGCGAGGACAGCGTGTCGTTGGTGGCGGTGTTCTTGAGCTTTGCCACCACTCCGATGTCGCCGGCGTGCAGCCGCGGCACCTCCAGGCGCTCCCGTCCCAGAGGTATGGAAACGTGGTTCAGCTTCTCGCTGGAGCCCTGACCCGCGTTGTGTGCGTCCATCCCGTTGACCGCGACGCCGCTGAACACGCGGAAGTACGACAGTTCGCCCACATGCGGCTCGGTTGCGGTCTTGAAGACCAGCGCCGCGAACGATCCGTCGTCGGTCGCCTGGAGTTCCGTCTCCTGGTCCAGGCCCGGCCGGGACGCGGAGTGGCTGCCCGACTCGGACGGATCGGGGAAGAGCTCGACCATCTTGCGCAGCAGTGCCCGGATCCCGTAGACGCGCGTCGAGGATCCGCAGAGAACCGGGACCACCTCATCCCGCTCCATCGCGATGGCCATGGCCTCGAGAGCTTCCTCGCGCGTGATTTCCTCACCCTCCAGGTAGCGGTCCAGCAGCTCTTCGTCGGTGGTCGCGAGGGTTTCCTGCAGTTCGGTGGTCCACTCCTCGAAGATGTCCTCGAGGTCGGCGGGGACGTCGGCTTCATCGTACTCGCCGGTGGCGGAACCGTCGCGATACATGTGCGTGCGCCCGCTGAACAGGTTGATGATGCCGCGGAAGCCGGGTCCCGCGCCCACCGGGATCTCCACCGGCAGCGCGCTCTCCGCGAGCTTCTCCCTGATGTCTTCGAAGACCTTGCGGAAGTCGGCGTGCTCCTTGTCCATCATCGAAACGAAGAACATGCGCGGGATGCCGCGCTCCTCGCAGTAGCGCCAGACCCGCTCGGTTCCGACTTCGACGCCCGAGGTCGCGCTCACCACGATGACGGCCGCGTCCGCCACCCGCACCGCCGCCAGGGCCTCCCCGGTGAAGTCCAGGTATCCGGGCGTGTCGATCAGGTTGATCTTGGTATCCTTCCACTCGCTGAAGGCGGGAGTGAGCTGCATCGAGATCCCGTGCTGGATCTCCTCGGGCGCGGTCATGGTGAGGGCGTGACCCTCCGCCACATTGCCCTTGCGCCGTGCGGTGCCCCCTACGAAGGCAAGGGCGTCCACCAGCATGGTCTTTCCGGAGCCGCCGTGACCGAGTACGGCCACGTTGCGAATGTTCTCCGTCAGGTATTCCTTCCCTTCCGCCATCTGACCTCCTGAAAAACAGGGTGTTGAGTTGAGGCGACGCGGCGCGGCGTCGTGGTTACGGCGGATACCGCCGGGAGCGGAACCTAGGAAGAGCGGCGCCTGCGGGAAACCTCGTTGAGAAGTTCGAGTTCCTTGCGCGTCAGCGACCTCATCCCGCTGCGCGAGATCTTGTCGAGGATGGCGTCCACTTCGTCCAGCAGGGCTTCTTCGTCGGCCCTCCGCCCACCTCTCCGCGCACCGGAGGAACCCTGCGGGCGCGTTGACCGCCCTCCGGGGGGCGAACCGGAGCCGAATCTTCCGCCCGGGCGGGAGGAACCGGCG
Source organism: Gammaproteobacteria bacterium (assembly GCA_009840525.1). Lineage (GTDB taxonomy): Bacteria > Gemmatimonadota > Gemmatimonadetes > Longimicrobiales > Gaopeijiaceae > BD2-11. The sequence goes on along the minus strand of VXNP01000125.1, from coordinate 89,835 downwards.
CCGCTGCGCCCCCGCAGCCACTCGGGGGTTCGCCAGTCGGTCCTGAGATAGACGAACCCCGTGACCAGCCCCCCCAGATGGGCGAAATGGGCGATTCCGTCCCCTCCTCCTCCGAAAGCGCTCAGCGTGCTCACCACGAAGAGGAAGGCGGCCAGCCACTTCGCCTTGACGGGGAAGATCCCCCAGATGTAGATGGGCGCGTCCGGCCAGGTCATGGCGAAAGCGACCATCAGGCCGTACACCGCCGCCGACGCCCCGATGATCGAAGCGGACTGGAAGACGAAGCTGAGAGCCACGCCTCCGAGTCCGCACAGCAGATAGTACTTGATGAACTCGCGCGAACCCCAGCGCCGCTCGAGCGGCCGGCCGAAAAAGAACAGCATCAGCATGTTGATGAACACATGCCAGAAGCCCGCATGCAGGAACATGTAGGTCAGCGCGCCCCACGGACGCGTGAGGATGCGGGACGGCCGGAAGGCGAACCACTCCACGAAGAAGCCCGCGCTCCCGCTGATCCACATGAACAGGAAGATCGCGGCGTTGGCGATCAGCAGCCGCTTCACCCACGGCGTGAGCACGGAGGCTCCGTAGCCCGGCTCGAAGGACGACCAGCTCATGCGCGCGAGCCGGCGGCGACGGGCGCAGCGCGTCCGGACAGCGCCAGGATGGCGATGCGCTCGCACAGTTCGCCGAAGGACAGCCCGGCGGCCCGTCCGGCCCGCGGCAGCAGGCTGGCGGGGGTGAGCCCCGGAAGCGCGTTCGCCTCCAGGCACCATGGGGTGCCCGCGGAGTCCAGTATGAAGTCGACCCGGCTGAAACCCTCCAGCCGGAGGACGCGATGCACCGCCAGCGCCTGGCGGCGAAGTCCGGCGGCGACGTCCTCCGTGATGTGGGCCGGGAAGATTTCGCGTGCCATCCCCGGCTGATACTTGCACTCGTAGTCGAAGATCTCGTTTTCGGGGATGATCTCGCCTGGCGGGAGTGCCTCCTCGCCCAGGATGCCGACCGTCAGCTCCCGTCCCCGGACGTAGCGCTCGAACATGACCTCGCCGCCGTATGCGAGTGCCTGCTCCTCCGCTGCGGAAATCTCGTCGGCGCAACGCACCAGCGTGAGGCCCAGCGTCGACCCGCCCCTCGGGGGCTTGACGATGAGGGGCAGGCCCAGATCGGCCACGACACGCTCGGCGGGTGCGTGTCCGGTGATCCACTCGGGGGTCGGGATGCCGGCGTCGCGCAGCAGCCGTTTGGTGAGGTCCTTGTCCATGGCCAGGGCGCAGCCGGTATGCCCGCTCCCCGCGTAGGGAACCCCGATCAGGTCGAGCAGCGACTGGACCGTGCCGTCCTCGCCGGCCCCGCCGTGGAGCGCCGGGAAGACCACGTCGGGCGCGCACGCCCGTAGCGCCTCGGCAAGGAGGAGCAGAGGATCGCTGCCGCCCGGCCCCGGGGAGGGCGGCGCCTCCCGGGCCACCCCCGACTCGCGCAGCTCCCGTTCCCGTTCCCGGCTCAGCACCCCCGTGGCGGGATCGACCGCCACCACCTCATGACCGCGGCCGCGCAGGGCGGAGGCGACCTCGGCGCCGGAGACGAGCGATACCGGCCTCTCCTCGGAGCTGCCGCCCATGAGCACGGCGACCTTCATCCCCGCGTCCCTCGCCGGGCGCCGCTCAACCGGCCGCTCCCGTCAGCGTTCGCACGATGTCGAAGCGGGTGAGGATGTCCTCCAGCCTGCCGTTGGTCCTCACCAGGACCGCCGGATTCTCCCGGGTCAACAGTCGCGTCGCCTTGTCGGCGTCGAGATGGCTGTCAACGACCGGGAAGGGCGAGTTCATGACCGTCTCCACCGGGTCGTCCAGCACGCCGGGGTCCTGAATGACCCGCGCCATGAGCCGCCCCTCGCTCAGCGAGCCCACGCAGTCCCCGTCGCGGACCACCGGCAGCTGCGAGACGCCGTGGCTGCTCAGCGTGGACAGCGCCATGCGCACGGGGGTGGAGGGCGTCGCCGTCAGGAGCCGGAAGCCCAGCGGCTCCTTGGCGCGCACCAGGTCGTGCACGCTCCTGCGCGCGCGCTCCAGGAAGCCGTTTTCCCGCATCCACTCGTCGTCGTACATCTTGGTAAGGTAGTGCTCTCCCCAGTCGCACAGAATCGCGACCACAAAGGCCTCCGGGTCGTCCAGCCTGCGCGCCAGCTCCAAGGCCGCGTGCGTGTTGAGCCCCGAGGAGCCGCCCACGAAGAGGCCCTCTTCCGTGGTGAGCCGCCGGGCCATGCGGAAGGCTTCGCCGTCCCTTACGGTCACGTAGGCGTCCACCACGTCGAGGTTGAGCGCGCCCGGGATCTTGTCGTTGCCGAGCCCCTCCACCAGGTAGGGATGGCCCTCCCCCATCTCGCCGGTGTTGAAGAACGAGGAGATCACCGACCCCACCGGATCCACGCCCACCACTTCGACCGCCGGATTCCTTTCCTTGAGGTATGCGCCGGCGCCGGAGATGGTGCCCCCGGTGCCCGCCCCGCCCACCAGGTGGGTGATCCGCCCTCCGCTCTGCTCCCAGAGTTCCGGCCCGGTCGTCGCGTAATGCGCCTTCGGGTTCTCGAGGTTGTAGAACTGGTCGGCGAGTACCGCACCGGGGGTCTCGCGAGCGATGCGGCGGGCGACCTGCTGGTAGTGGTCCGGGTGATCCGGCCCGACGGCTGTGGGGGTGATCACCACCTCCGCCCCGAAGGCGCGCAGCAGCTTCACCTTCTCCTGGCTCATCTTGTCGGGCATGGTAAAGATGCAGCGATACCCGCGGGTCGCCGCAGCCATCGCGAGCGCCAGGCCGGTGTTGCCGCTGGTGGCTTCGACGATAACGCCGCCCGGCCGCAGCGTCCCGTCCCGCTCTGCCGCGCTCACCAGGGCGAGCCCGATGCGATCCTTCACCGAACCGCCGGGGCTCATGAACTCGCACTTGCCGTAGACGGGAGTGCGGCAGTCGGCGGACACCTGGTGCAGCCGCACCAGCGGGGTCCACCCCACCATCTCCATGACGTTGTCGTACGGCTCGCGATGCCGGACGCTCATGGCCGCGATCCCTCCGCTTTGCCACGCATCACGATTCGGGGCCCGACTGCCTGGAGAACTGCACCGGGATGCGTACCCATACCGGTACCTCCCGGCCGTCCCTTCGGCCGGGCTGGAAGCGCATCGCACGCGCGCCCTCGGCGGCGGCCGAATCGAGCGGCTCGTGGCCGCTGGTCTCGATCACCGCGACGGAATCCACCTCCCCCAGCTCGTTGACGCGCACCTGGAGCACGGTCTCGCCCTCGATCCCCTGATCCCACATCTCGAGCGGGTATTCGATGGGGGTCGCGTCGCCGAGGGGCGCGGGCTCCTCCACCTCGCCATCGCCTGCGCAGACCGCGAGAGCGGGGACCCCGAGAGCCAGGATCGCCAGGCGCCCGGTCCCGGCCCGGGAACGCCTGTGCCGGCCCGGCGACGGCATCACTCTCGCGTGCCGCGCGCAAGACGCTGCAGATCCGCGAGCAGCGCCATGGATTCCAGTGGGGTCATGTTGTCGAGATCGATCTCCTGAAGGTGGGCGGACAGCTCCGCTTCCGCAGCGAAAAGGGAAAGCTGGCCGGGCTCCATGGCCGATGGGGGCCGGTGTTCGCCGCTGCGCCCGAGACACCCTCCGTCACGTGTACGTCTTCCCTCCAGTTCCGCCAGAAGTTCCTTGGCCCGCTCCACGATCGCCGCCGGCATGCCCGCGAGGCGCGCAACCTGGATTCCGTAGGACCGGTCGGCGCCTCCTTCCTCCAGACGGCGCAGAAAGACGATGTCCTCGCCGGACTCGCGCACCGCCACGTTCAGGTTGCGCACCGCGGGAAGCAGCTCGCCCAGCTGGGTGAGTTCGTGGTAGTGGGTCGCGAAGATGGTCTTGGCGCCCACCACCTCGTGCAGGTGCTCGGTCACCGCCCATGCGATGGAGACCCCGTCGTAGGTGGAGGTGCCGCGGCCGATCTCGTCGAGCAGCACCAGGCTGTCCGCGGTGGCGCCGTGGACGATCGCGGCGGACTCATTCATTTCGACCATGAAGGTCGACTGCCCGCGGGCCAGATTGTCGCTTGCCCCGACCCGGGTGAAGACCCGGTCGCAGACCGGCAGCCTCGCCCGGTCGGCGGGCACGAAGGACCCCATCTGGGCGAGCAGCTGGATGAGCCCGACCTGGCGCAGGATGGTGCTCTTGCCCGCCATGTTCGGGCCGGTCAGGACGACCACCCGGCCGTCGTCGTCCAGCACCAGGTCGTTGGGGACGAAGCTGCCGGCGGGCATCACCGCCTCCACCACCGGGTGCCGGCCGGCGCGCACCTCGACGGCGTAGCCGGAATGGACTTCGGGCCGGACGTAGCCGCGGTGCTCCGCCACCTCCGCGAGTCCCGCCAGCGCATCGAGACGCCCGAGCGCGCGCCCGAGTTTCTGCAGCCGCCCCACCTCCTCCGCCACCTCGCCCCGCACCGACGCGAACAACTCCGCCTCCAGGGTGCCGATCCGGTCCTCCGCTTCCAGAATGCGGCCTTCCCACTCCTTCAACTCGGGGGTGAAGAAGCGCTCCGCGTTGGCCAGCGTCTGCTTGCGCACGTAGTCGTCCGGGACCCGGCCCAGGTTCGCCCGGGTGACCTCCAGGTAGTACCCGAAGACCTTGTTGTAGGCGACCTTCAGCGAGCCGATGCCCGTGCGCTCCCGCTCGCGGGCCTGCAGCGTCGCGATCGAGGTGCGCGCATCGGCGCGGGTCTGGCGGAGCCCGTCCAGGTCCGCGTCGTATCCCGGCCGGATCACGCCGCCTTCCTGCAGCGTCGCGGGCGCGTCCGGAGCGATGGCCCGCCCAAGCATCTCGCGCACGTCCTCCATGCCGTCGAGGCCGGCGCCCCGCTCCCGCATCCGGGGGAGCTCGGCCGTAGCCAGCGCCCGGCGTACTGGTGGGACCCGGTCCAGGGAGCGCGCCAGGGCGAGCAGGTCGCGCGGCATGACCCGCCCGAGCGAGATCTTCCCTGCCAGCCGCTCGAGATCAGCGACCTCCGAGAGCGCCCCGCGAACGTCACGCCGCACTTCGAATCGTTCGAAGAACTCCGCCACCGACTCCTGACGCTTCCAGATCGCGCCTGCCTCCACCAGCGGTGACAGCAGCCAGTTCCTCAGCGTGCGCGCGCCCATGGCGGTGACAGTGTCGTCGAGCACCGAGATGAGCGTGGCGCCCTGGTCTCCGGGGCGCAGCGGCTCCGTCAATTCCAGGTTTCGGCGCGTCATTTCGTCGACGATCATGGTCGAGCCGGGACGGCGCAGGACGGGAGGTTGCAGGTGCGCCACCCCGCCGGGGCGGATCTCGGCGACGTAAGCGAGCAGGGCGCCAGCTGCTCGTACCGCGGGCGTATCGCCCGCCTCGATGCCGAAACCCTCCAGGGAGAGCACCCCGTAGGCGCGCTGGACCTCCTCGCGCGCCGCCTCTTCCCCGAAGATCCAGTCGTCGCGACGGGTGAGCAGCGTATCGGGCGGCGCGCCCGCCGGAGTCCGTCCTTCCAGGGAAGCGGGCAGGAGCAGTTCGGCCGGCGCCAGCTCGCCCATGCGGGCGGCGAGCGCCTCCTCGCCCACCACCTCGAGCACCAGCTCGCCCGTGGACAGGTCGAGGGCCGCCAAGCCGCCCGCCCGCCTGCCCACGGTCGCGACCGCGACGAGGAAGTTGTTGCGGCGCGCCTCGAGCAGTTCGTCGTGAACCACCGTACCCGGCGTGATGGTCTCCACCACCTCGCGGCGCACCAGCCCCTTGGCCGCCCTGGCGTCCTCGACCTGGTCGCAGATCGTCACCCGGCAGCCCAGCTTCACCAGCTTGCGCAGATAGTCGTCCAGCGCCTTGGCGGGCACGCCCGCAAGCGGCACCTGCCGCGCCGCCCCGTTGTTGCGCGTCGTCAGGGTAAGCCCGAGCAGGCGCGCACCCTTGCGCGCGTCCTCGTTGAAGAGCTCGAAGAAATCGCCTACGCGTATGAATACCAGGGCGTCGCGGTGGCGCGCCTTGACGGCCCGCCACTGGCGCATGAGGGGCGTGTCCTGAGTCATGGTTTGGTGCTGGGCCATGATCTAAGCTGGGCTGTCGCAGACCGTCCCGGAAGGGGGCGCGGCAGGGCACGCCGCCGCATCATCGAGCCGGCTCCTCGTCCCTCGCCCGGGGTATTATCAATTGTGTCGCCAACACCCGGCGATACCGAATCTCGAACGGAGTTTCTGATGATACATAAATCGTTGCTGAGTCATGTCTTGCCGCTTTTGGTGGTCGCTGCCGCGACGGCATGCGGCGAAACCGGAGACGCCAACACGGACCTTCCCATGCCGGAGGCCCTCGGCACCGCTCTGAACGCCGGGGCAGCTCCCGACGGCGTTACCCTTGAGTCCATCGCGGAGGGGAGGATCCTCTTTAACGCCCGGGCCACCTGCTCCGCGTGCCACGGGGCCAACGGAAAGGGCGGACAGCTCGCGCCGAACCTCGGCGACGACGTGTGGCTCAACTCGGACGGCAGCTACGCCGGCATCATCGAAGTCATCGAAACCGGCGTGCTCGACCCGAAGGAATACCCCGGCCTGATGCTCCCTCGCGGCGGGATGGGCCTCTCGGACGAGGAAGTCAGTTCGCTCGCGGCCTTCATCTGGAGCCTGGGCGTCCGCGGATAGTCGCTGTGCCTACGCTCCGCGCCGCGTCCGCACGCCGGCGCGGAGCGGCCTCGGCCGACCTGCCTCGCCGGCGTAGGTGCGTTGCGCGAGCAGCCATTCCTCCAGGAGATGATGGTGGGGCAGGGCGCTGGCCTTCATCAGCCGGTCTGCCCGGCGCAGACCGAGCAGCGCCGCGTCCAGGCTCTCGCGGTTCCAACCCCGGCTCTGTCCCTGGATGCGGCGCGCGAGCCAGCGCTGGTGGGGGGGAAGCGCGGCCTCAAGCCCGGACAGCCCGCCGTCGAGCACCAGCCCGATGCGGAGGAAGTGGGTGGTCAGGCCCATGACCAGGTAGACGCCCGACTCGCCGCGCATGAAGAGCTCCGCGAGGGCGGCCGTGGCTGCGGCAAAGTCGCGTCCCCCCACCATGTCGAACCAGCGCCAGGGATCGAGGCGGAGAATCCTGATCCCTCCTTCCTCCACGGTTTCCACCGTAATCGGGCGGCCTTCGGGGGTCATGGCGACCAGCTTGGCGATCTCCTGCGCCAGCACGCCCATGTCCGATCCGACCGCCGCCGCCAGTGCGCGCGCGGCGTCTTCGTTCATCTCCGCGCCGTGCCGGTCGCGGCACCACGAGACCAGGAAGCCGGGCAGGTCGTTGGCCCGCACCGGACGGAACTCGAGCGACCGCGCCGCGCGCACGATGTCCCGGTAGAAGCGCGCCCTGGACCGCTTCGGCTTCGTAGCGGTGAGAATCAGAGCCAATCCCTCCGGGGGCGACGCGGCCATATCGAGCACGAGCTTGCGCGCCGTCGGCAGCGGAGCCAGCGCCTCCGCGCCGTGGACCAGCACCACCCGCCACTCGGCCATCATGGGGGGAGTGGCCAGCACCGAGGCGAAGTCGCGCACGTCGAGCTCCGAGCCGGTCATGACATCGAAGTTGAAGTCGCGGGTCGCGGGGTCGAGGTGCGCTTCGGCGATCGCGCGCGCAGCCTCCCGCTTGCGGAAGTCGTCCTCGCCGTGGAGGTAGAAGACCCCGCCTCCGTGCCCGCCGAGCGCGCGCCGGTAGGTAGCGGGGATCATGGCCTGCCGGGACGTGGATTCCCGGTCAGCGCTGGGAGAGGGCCGAGTATTCGTACAGCGCGCGGGTGGTCCACAGGTCGTCGCCGTCCAAGCCGGGGTCCAGGAGGCGAATGCTGCGGTACCGTACGGTGGCGGAAGGGGCAGCCACCCGCTGCGAGGGGGGTTCGGAGATAACGATGGGCGGAAGCGCGACCTGTGGAGTCTCCCGAACGAGTTCCGGTCCCCACACGGCCAGCGCCAGCAGAATCGTGGCGGCGAATGCCATGCCCAGGCGGGTGAAGGACACGCCGCGGCGGCGGCGCGCGAGATCCTCCTGGATGTGGTAGATGCGATGCTGCAGCCGGGGATGGAAATCTTCGCCAACGACCACGCCGGGAACGGTGCGCAGCAGCACCAGGCTCCGCTTCACGGTATCCGCGTAGCGCCGGCAGCCCGCGCACTCCGCCATGTGCTGCTCGAAAGCGCCCGCATCGGTCGCTTCGCCGTCATGGAACTCGGAGAAGCGCTTCAGAAAGCCGTTGCAGTCCATGTCCGTTCTTGTACTCGCGATCCTTGCGACTCTTTTCCTGCGAGCCTGTGCCCGCTCATCCCGCGAGCCTGTGCCCGCTCAACCCTGGTCGGGCGGATCGAGCCCGCTCCGGCGGGCCCGCCGATCCCCGTCGAATTCTGTACTTGAGGTATAACGCTCGGGTTCCCCCGCGGCTTCGCGGCACGAAGAATCCGCGCGAAGCGGTGGAACGTGTGCTACCGGAGGGGCGGGACGAGGTTCCCGAGTGGCGCCGCGGCGGGCTGTCCGGGAGGTCGAACTGGATGAGGTGTTCGGAGCGGGCTCAGTCCAGCATGGGTGCGACGATCCGGGCGAAGTTGTTGCGCGCCCGGTTCAGGCGGCTCTTCACAGTACCCAGGTTGACCGCGGTGATCTGGGCGATCTCTTCGTAGGTCTTCCCCTGGAGTTCGCGTAGCACGAAGACCACCCGGTGGTGCTCAGGCAGCTCGCTGACGGCCTTCTCGACGACCTTTCGCAGGTGTCGCTTGCGGTACAGGTCGTCGGGCTTGTAGGAGTTGTCCTCCCATTCCAGCGGCCGGTGGTCAGCCTCCCAGTTCTTCTTGATGGTCTGGAAAAAGACGAGGGGGTTTCGTGAGCGGTTGCGCAACTCGTTCTTCGCCAGGTTGCTGGCGATGGTGTAGATCCAGGTGGAGAACTTCTTGGTAGGATCGAAGCGATGCAGGTGGCGGTAGACCCGGATGAACGTTTCCTGCACCAGATCCTGCGCCCGCTCCCGATCGCCAATGGTTCGGTAGACGAAGTTGACCAGCCGATTGTCGTAGCGGTCCACAAGGATTCCGAAGGCTCGCTGCTCCCCTTCCAGAAACCGTTTCACGACGGCGCTGTCGTCCAGTTTTCTGAGGGCGTCCCGGGTCTCGTGGGCCGGCCTCGCGGGCGTCATTGCCAGGCTCTGTTCGGTGTTCATGTGGCTCCGCTGCCAGACGTGGTTTCTCGTGCCCTCGCACAGGACACTCTTGCATGCAGGTTTCGTACCACCTCAATCACGCGTTCTCCGCGGACATGCGCCCCGCTTGCGTCCCCGGGACAGGACGGCCGTCATCCTCCCGGTGGACGCCGCCGTGCGCGGCCGAGCTTCTGCGGAAGGCGGCGGTGTAGAGGAGGGCTGCGACCGTCTTGCAGTCCACGATCTCGCCCTTGCGCACCATCTCCAGGGCGCGAGAGAACGGGAACTCCTCCACGGTGATGAACTCGTCGGGATCGCGGGCGGCCTCCCCCGCCGAGAGGCCGGTTGCCAGGAACAGGTGGATGACCTCGTTGGTGAAACCGGGCGTCGTGAAGATCCGGGTCAGATAGTCGATTCGGGCCGCAGCGTATCCGGTCTCCTCCGCCAGTTCCCTCCGCGCGCACTCCGCCCAGGCCTCGTCCGCCCCCGCCGGCAGCCCGGCCGGCACTTCACACAGGTATCCTCCCGAGGCGTAGCGGTACTGCCGGAGCAGCAGAATCACGGGGTCGGGCGATTCCGGCGGGTCCACAAAGGGCACCACTGCGGCGGCGCCGGGGTGCCGGACGAGTTCCAGATTGCCCTCCGATCCGTCCGGAAAGCGCACGCGGTCGACGGACAGGTGGACCACTCTTCCGTCATGGACAAGGCGGCCCGACAGGCGTCCCGTCCCGTCCGGTCCCGGGACCGCGTCCGGCCCCGGATGGCGAATGGTGTCTCCGCCCGGATACACCGCCCGTCCGGCGGATGCGGATGGTTTCAGCTCCGCTTCGTGCGACACGACTTCTCCCGTCAGATCACCATGCCTCGCGCGCCGGCGGCGCGAGCGCATCCGCCCGCATCACGCGAGGGGCCGCGTGAGGCACTGCCTCGCGGGCACTTGGGTGCGCGTCGGCGGCGAGGGGTTGCCTCGAGCGGTCTCCCGGCGCGCCCCGCGGTCGTGTTTCGCCCGTGTCGGCGGCAGCCAACCTCCGGGCGCCATCACCCCGTTGCCGGGGGTGCGCATTCGCGGATCAGAAGTCGTGGTGGACCTCGACCGGGCCGAAGGACTCGAGTTCCGGTGCCACCCGGTCGGCGTCACCTGCCACGACGACCGTGAGCGCGTCCGGGTGAATCCGGCGGCGGGCCGCACGCACGACGTCGTCGACTCCCACCGCCTGCACGCGCTCGCGGTAGTGCGCGAGGTAGTCGGCCGAGAGCCCGTGCACGAACACCCGCGCAATGCCGGACGCGACCTGAGCCGTAGTCTCCATGCGCAGCGGAAAGATGCCCGCCAGGTAGTCGCGCGCGCCACGCAGTTCGGCGGGCGTGGGCCCGCCGGCGACCAGCGCCTCCGTCTCCGCAAGCACCTCCCGGACCGCCGCCGCGGTGACTGCGGTCGCCACCGCCGTGGCGATGCGGAACATCCCTCCGGCGCGCCGGAGGAGGAAGCGCGAGCTCACGCCGTAGGTGAAGCCCTTGTCCTCCCTCAGGTTCAGGTTGAGACGACTGGTGAAGGCGCCCCCGAGCACGGAATTGAGCACGATCAGCGGGAAGAAATCGGGCGTCCGGCGCGGTACGCTGGCATGGCCGATGCGCAGCTCGGACTGAACCGCGCCCGGGCGATGGACGATCACGATGCGCCGCTCCCCGAAGCGGGGTCCCGCCGTTGCTTCGACGGGAGCAGCGCGGCCCCGCCAGCCGGCGAAACAGCCGGCTGCGAGATCCGTCACTTCCTCCTTCGCGACATCGCCCGCCACCACCAGCGCGGCTCCCTGCGGCCGGTAGCGGCCGGCCGCGTAGTCGGCCACATGCGCGCGCTCCAGGCCTGCGACCGTCCCCTCCGTGCCCGCCATGGGCCGTCCGTACGTGGTGCCTTCGGCGAAGAAGAAGCGCGCCGCGGCGGCAGTGGCGAGCTGAGCAGGATACATCCGGCGTTGCCGGATCCCGCCGAGCTGCTGCTCGCGGGTGCGCTCCACCTCTTCACCCGGATACCCGGGCGTCAAGACCACTTCCGACAGCAGCCGGAGCGCCCGCGGAAACCGGTCGGCGGCGCAGGTCAGCGACACCACCGTGGAATCCCAGCCGGTCGAGGTCGCCAGGTGCGTACCCATGTCCTCCAGCGCGCAAGCCAGCTCCACCGCCGAGCGGTGGACGGTTCCGCCATGGAGCGCCTTTCCGGACAGCACCGCAAGGCCGGCCTGCGGCCCGACGACCGTCGCCTCGCCTGCATCCATGACCAGGAGAGCGGTCACCAGGGGAACCCCGGGCCGCCGCGCGGTTCGTACCTCCAGCCCGGAATCCAGACGCGCGGTGCGCACCGCCGGAACCGCGAAGGGTGCAACCGGCCCCGGCCCCGGCGGCGTTGCGGGAAAGCGCTCGAGGCTCACGCGGATGCCCGCGGCACGTACGTCAGAATCGCTCGGTTTCCGGGCCCGAGCCGCTCTCCGACCAGGGTCTGCACGGCCTCCGGCGTCACCGCGCGCAGGCGATCGATCTCTGTGGAGATGCGGGCCGGATCTCCGAACTGGGTCGCGAACATCGAGAGCAGGTCGGCGCGCTGGGCCACGACCTCGAGTTGCCCCAGGATGGCAGTCTCGGCCATGGCCACGGCCCTGGCGACTTCCTCGGACGAGATCGCACCAAGTCCCTCGATCTGCTCGACGACGGCCGCCGCCAGCTCCCCGGGATCGACCCCGAGGTTGCCGGTGGCCTGAACCACCATCATCGCGGCTCCGGTCATCAACGGAAAAACGTGTGCCGCGACGTCCTTGGCGAGCCGGTGCTCCAGCACGAGCGAGCGGTGGAGACGCGACGCCCGCCCGCGTCCCAGAATGTCGCCCGCGACATCGGCGGCGTAGAAGGCGGGATCGTCGAAGGTGGGCACGCGCATCCCGGCGTAGACCCGGGTGAGCGGCACATCGGCCTCGACCGTCTGGCCGCCATCGACGTGGTTCTCGCGCTCCGCCTCCGCGTCCCCGGGGATCATCCGCATTCCGGCTCCCGGAGGAATGTCGCCGAAATAGCGCTTGATCCATTCGAGCGCGCGCCTGGCCTCGAAGCCGCCGCAGAGTGTGAGGACGGCGTTGTCGGGGGCGTAGTAGGCGCGAAAGAACGACTCGAGATCACCGAGCGTGAACCCGTCGATGTCCTCCAGGGAGCCGATGACCGGATGGCGATAGGGATGCCCCGGTGGATATACCATGGCGAGCATGCGCTCATCCCAGTCGCCGTAGGGCTGGTTGTCGTAGCGCTGGCGGCGCTCGTTCTTCACGACGTCGCGCTGGTTCTCGAGCTTCTCGGCGGTGAGTGCGGGAAGCATCCAGCCCATGCGATCCGCTTCGAGCCAGAGCGCCAGTTCGAGATGATGCGAAGGGAGGGTTTCGTAATAGTTGGTCCGGTCGAACCAGGTGGACGCGTTGGCCGACCCGCCCACGCCCTCCAGCAGCTCGAAGTGCTGGTTGCCGGCCACGTGGCGCGAGCCCTGGAACATCATGTGCTCGAAGAGATGAGCCAGACCGGTCTGCCCCGGGCCTTCGTTCCGGGAACCCACGTCGTACCAGAGATTCACCGCGACGATGGGCAGGGAAGGCTCCGGGGAAAGGACGATCCGGAGTCCGTTCTCCAGGCAGTGCTCTTCGAAGGGGATGGAGATCACAGGTGCTTCCCGGCGGCGGAAGACGAGGGGTTCAGCTGCCGAACTTCGCCAGCCGCCCGGCGTGAGCCAAGGCCAGGGACATGATATGCCGAGCGGCGATGGTGCCCACATCGCCCTGCCGGCACGCGCTCTCGGTGAGGCGGCGCCCCGTCGGCCGGGCGTGGCGCGACCGGATCAGGAGCGGCACCGCGTGCCAGGAGTGGCCGGCCATGGTCGCGGGGGTGCTGTGGTCACCGGTGACGATCACGACGCCGCCGTCGTCCAGCCCCGGGAGGAGGCGGTCCAGCGCCTCGATGGCGGCGACCTTGCCCTCGAAATCCCCGTCTTCCCCTCGGGAATCCGTGGCCTTGTAGTGGAAAAAGCGGAAATCCGCGTGTCCGGCGGCACCCTGCATCAGCTCCACCGCTTCGTCATCCGAGGCCGGGGTTCCCGCCAACTCCATCCCGACAAGACGGGCCACCCCGCGGTACATCGGATAGCGCGCCACCGCCACCGCCTTGAGCCCGTACCGCCGGGAAAAACCTCCCGGCGCACGGTATTCGGCGAATCCGCGGGCGAGAAGGCCGTTGGCGACAGGCTCGGTCGCCAGCACCTCGGCCGCCCGCGCGAGAATATGGCCGGCGATCCGGGCGGTGCGCGCCGACGCCGTGTCCCCCTCCGCGCGGGGAGGCCGGGGCGGGATGCCGGTCCGCTGCGGGTCGGTGTCGGACACGTCCGCGCCGAGGCCGTCGCCGCGCAACACCATCACGGCGCGGTGCTCCATGACGTGCTGGAAGTGGAGGTCCACCCCGGGAGGCGACATCACACCTTCCCGCAACCGGCGCACGAGCCGCTGGCCTTCCGCGTTGCCGGGGCGGCCCGCGCGGCGGTCGGTGACGCGGCCCCGCCCGTCAAGGGTGGCCAGGTTCAGCCGGGCCGCGACATCTCCTTCACGCAGGCGAATCCCGACCCCCAGCGCGGCCAGCACGCCGCGGCCGACCAGGTAGCGGGCGGGGTCGTACCCGAACAGGGCAAGGTGGGCGGGGCCGCTCCCGGGCGTGATCCCGGGCGCGACCGGGACGTGCATGCCCAGCGAGCTCTCCGCGGCCATCGCGTCCAGGTTGGGCGTGGTCGCGGACTCCAGTTCGGTCAGGCCGGTGGCGGGGTGGGGAAGCCCGCCGACCCCGTCGACCACGATCATGGTGATCGCTTCGCCGCCCGGCATGCGCTCCACCAGGTCGTCCGGGAACCGCGTCACCCTGCCCACGCCGCCCGCCCTCCGTCCGTCATCGGCATCCTGAACCTCGGAGATGATTGACTGACCGTCTGCCCACCGCGCGCGCGCCGTCCAGCCCGTGAACCAGGTTCATCAGCGAACCGTACGCGGGCAACCCCGCCCCGGGCGCGGCCGGGACGGACCCGCTCGCCAGCGCCCGTTTCGGTAGCAAGCGCGCGCCGCTCGCGATACAATGTACAAAGGCAGGAAACCACGGACCCCCGGCCACCAGCCGGCCCGGTCCCCGCGGGAGGACGCATCATGACGACTCGACCCCTTTTCGCTTTCTGTGTGCTGGCGACGTTGCTGGCTGCCGGCTGCGCGGGACAGCGACCGCCGCCCGGTATCAGCGGCGAGCCATCGCGGGATATCACCATCTTTGTGGACAACCTCGACTTCAACGACGCCCGCATCTACATCTCGACCGGCGGCGGACGCACCCGGCTGGGCAACGTGTCCGGCAAGACGCGCGAGCGGTTCACGCGCGAGTGGAGGCTGCCGACCATCGGTTTCGAAGTCGATCTGCTGGGCGGCGGCCTTTACCGTACACAGGAGCTGGCGGTCACCGCGGGCGAAGCCTTCGATCTCCTGATCCAGGCCGGCTTCGTTCGCTTGATCCCCAGAGGTCGCTGAACCATGAGAAAGGCACATCAGCGTGCCGGGCGGGCGATGATTGCGGTGCTCGCCCTGGCGGCGGCGATTCCCATGGCCGCCAGCGGGCTGCAGCAGGAGCTTCCCGGCGGACTCGCGCTCAGCGTGGTGGACGTGGACTTCCTGGAGCGCGCCGACAATTCGCGCATCTACATGGTGGACTCTACCCTGGCCCGCATCGACGAGTTCATCGATTTCGGCTGTCCCACCTGCCGGTCCTTCTACATTCTGCGCACCGATTCGCTGAAGACGAACCTCGTCGACAGCGGGAGGGCGAACTTCGTGGTGCGCATGTTTCCGCTGGCCCGTCTCATGCGCGGGTTTCACGCGGCCGAGGCTGCCCTGTGCGCGGGTGGCCTGAACGACCAGCAGGGCTTCGAGGCGATGCAGCACCGCCTGTACATGAACCAGAGCGTGTGGCAGCCCCTGCAGGACCCTATTCCCGTCTTCCTCCAGTTCGCGGCCGACATCAACCTCCCGCTGGAGGACTTCCAGGCCTGCCTCATCCGCGACACGGTCGCGCCCCTCATCCTGAGCGACATGAACCTGGCCCAGGTACTGTCGGTCGAGGGGACGCCCACGTTCGTGGTCAACCGGGGCGGGGAACTGACCGGCGAGGTCAAGCTCACCGGCGAGGAGGGAATCTCCTCCTTCGAGGAAGCCGTGACTCGCCTGTCGGGGCCCGGAGATTAGCTTAGTCCGGTTAGTTTAGCCAGATCCGGTCTACTTCCTTCGGGAGGTACCGGCGCGCCGCTGTCTATTCCTTCGCCGGCAACCCCGGCTCGGTCATTCCACGCACATCCAGCGCCTCCTCCAGCGTCTTGTCGTCAAGCAACCCCCTCGAGCGCACGACTTCGCGCACCGCCCGGCCCTCGCGGGCGGCCTGCTTGGCCACCTTGGCGGCGGCGTCGTAGCCGATGTAGGGGTTGAGCGCGGTCGCGATCGCGGGGTTTCGGTCGAGCAGTTCGCGCGCCCGCTGCTCGTTGGCTTCGATGCCTGCCACGCACCGGTCCGCGAAGGCGCGGCTCGCCCCCGCGAGCAGCGTGATCGACTCGAGCAGGGAGTGGGCGATGACCGGCAGCATCACGTTCAGCTCGAAGTTGCCGCGGCTTCCGGCGATGGTGACCGTGGTGTGGTTCCCGGCCACGCGCGCCGCGACCATCATCAGCGCCTCCGACATGACCGGGTTGACCTTGCCGGGCATGATGGAACTCCCCGGCTGCACGGCGGGAAGCCGGATCTCGTGAATGCCCGAAGTCGGGCCCGATGAGAGCCACCGGATGTCGTCGGCGATCTTCATCAGGCCGGATGCCGCGGCGTTCAGCGCTCCGGAGGCGCTCACGCAGGCGTCCTGGGAGCCCTGCGCCGCGAAGTGGTCTTCCGCCTCGCGAAACGCGAGGCCGGTCTCCCGGGAGAGATGCTCGATGGTGAGGCGTGCGAAGTCGGGGTGGGTGTTGATGCCGGTTCCGGTGGCCGTGCCGCCCAGCGCCAGCTCGGCCAGTTCCGTTGAGGCGTGTCGCAGGCGCTCGATGGCGCGCGTGACCTGCATCGCGTAGCCGCCGAACTCCTGGCCCAGCCGCACCGGAGTAGCGTCCATCAGGTGGGTGCGGCCCGACTTGAGCACGCCGTCGAAGGCCTCCGCCCTGGCCGCCAGCAGCTCCCGCAGGTGTTCGAGCGCGGGAATCAGCTCCTCCTCGATCGCGGTGCGCGCCGAGACGTGGATCGCCGTCGGGATGACGTCGTTGGAGGACTGGCCGAAGTTGACGTGGTCGTTGGGATGCACGCGGTCGCTGCGATGCACGCCGGCGTCCTCGGAGGTTTCCAGGATGCGGTTGGCCAGCGCCGCAATCACCTCGTTGGCGTTCATGTTCGAGGATGTCCCGGAGCCGGTCTGGTAGACGTCGAGCACGAATTCGCCGTCCCGGTCGCCGCGCGCGACCTCCGTGGCGGCCTCGGCGATCGCCCGCGCCGTATGGTCCTCCAGGTATCCCAGTTCGCGGTTGACTCGCGCGGCGGACTGCTTGATCAGCCCGAGCGCCTGGATGAAGCGGCGCCCGAAACGCTGGCCGCTGATGGGGAAGTTCTCGAAGGCGCGCTGCGTCTGAGCCCCGTAGAGGGCATCGGCGGGAACGTGAACTTCGCCCAGCGAATCACGCTCGACGCGAAACCGGTTGGACATGCCGGGAACCTCCGGATGTTGGGGATGCATGGCTTTTCTTTTCGCGCCTCCAAGATAATTGTCCCGGCGCGGGAAAGGACGGGTGCGCGGGTGTGGTTGCCCCTGGCTTGCATGGCCGCCTTCGCCCGGGTAGCGGCACCCCGCCGCACGACGACGTCTTTCGGGTCTGACTCGGAGAGCTGCTGATGCGCATCATCATTTACGGAGCCGGCGCTGTCGGCGGCTACTTCGGGGCGCGGCTCGTCCAGGCGGGCGAGGAGGTCGTTTTCGTCGCGCGTGGACGTCAACTGGCGGCGTTGCGGTCGGGCGGCCTGTGGGTGGAGAGCATCGCCGGCGATGTGGCTCTCGAGCGTGTCGCCGCCACCGATGACCCTGCGTCGCTCGGGAAGGCGGACGCCGCTCTGGTCACCACCAAGACCTGGCAGGTCGAGGCGGCCGGGCGGGCGCTGCGGCCGGTGGTGGGGGACGGCGCGGTCGTGGTCCCGCTCCAGAACGGGGTGGAGGCGGCCGCCCAGCTGGAACGGTCGCTGCCGGCCGAAGCGGTGGCCGGCGGCCTGACCCGCATCCTGTGCGAGCTGGTCGAGCCCGGCCGCATCCGGCACACCGGCATCGATCCCGTGATCGTGATGGGAGAGCGGGACGGGCGCCGGACCGGCCGCTGCGACCGTCTGGCGGAGGTTCTGGAGCGGGCTCCCGGGGTGTCCGTCGTGGTCTCGGGCGACATCGAGGCCGAGCTCTGGCACAAGCTCCTCCTCATGGCCCCGGTGAGCGGCGTCTGTTCGGTGGCGCGGATGCCCCTGGGCGCCGTGCGCGCCACCCCGCCCGCCCGTGAACTCCTGCGCCGCGCGATGGAGGAAACCGCCGCGGTGGCCGCGGCCCGTGGGATTCGCCTGCCGGATGGCGTGATTGCGGATGCGCTGGCCTTCTTCGACGGCCTCCCGCCAGACTCCATCCCCTCGATGCATCGCGACATCGCGGGCGGCCGACCCTCCGAGCTGGAGCAGTTGAGCGGCGCGGTGGTCCGGCTGGGTCGCGAGTGCGGGGTGGCCACTCCGGTTCACCAGTTCATGCACGCGGCCCTGCTTCCGTCGGAGCTTGCCGCGCGCGGAGAAGGGACGGGGCGGTAGGCGATCGACCCGCGATGCACGTTTAGCAGCGCTCCCCTCGGGCCAATCGCGGTCGCCCACTCCCGGTCCGCGCGCATCCCGGAAGACCCGAACCTTGAACGGCGCCTCGCTGAAGCGGCATCTTCAGGCCATGCACAGGGGTGCCATGGGGTCGCCGTCTCGACCGGTGACCAAGGATCTGGTGCTGGTCGGCGGCGGGCACACCCATGTCGCCGTGCTCAAGCACTTCGGCATGAAGCCGATGCCCGGAGTTCGGGTCACGCTCATCTCGCGGGAATCGAACGCTCCCTACTCCGGGATGCTTCCAGGGCTGATCGCCGGGCACTACACGTTCGCGGACGCCCATATCGACCTGGCTCCGCTGGCCCGTTTCGCTCGTGCCCGCTTCCTGCGCGATCGGGTGGTAGGGGTCGACCTCGAGAACAAGCGGGTGCTGTGTGCCGGGCGTCCGGCGGTGGCCTTCGACGTGCTCTCGCTGAATACGGGTTCGGCGCCCGGCGTGCGGCGGGTCGAGGGGGCGGAAGGCTCGGTGGTTCCGGTGAAGCCCATCGACGGCTTTTTCGCCCGCTGGACACGGCTCCGCGAGCGTGTTGGCAGCAGCTCCGGCCCGGTCGCCATCGGAATCGTGGGCGGCGGCGCCGGCGGCGTGGAACTCGCGCTCTCGATCCGCTACGGGCTCGTGCTGGCCGCGGAAGCCGCCGGTCGGCCCAGCAACAGCGTGCGCATCGAACTCTTTACCGATTCCAGCGAGATCCTCCCCGCATACCCCCGACGCATGCGGGCGCGCTTCGCGCGAATCCTTGAAGAGGACGGCATCGTGGTCCACACCGGCCACCGGGTGGTGCGGGTGGACGGCCCTCGGCTGCACTTCGGAAACGGATCCCGCGCCACCTTCGACGAACTGCTCTGGGTTACGACCGCGGGCGCGCCGGACTGGCCGCGGCAATCCGGTCTTGAGGTCGACGAGCGAGGCTTCATCCGGGTGCGCGACACCCTGCAGACCCTGTCCCATCCCGATGTCTTCGCCGCCGGAGATATCGCCGCGGTGAAGGGGTATCCGCGTCCCAAGGCCGGCGTCTTCGCGGTTCGCCAGGGCCCGCCGCTCGCCCGCAACCTCGAGCGCCGCCTGCGCGGTGCTCCGCTTGCCGGCTTCCGGCCCCAGCGCGAGTACCTGAGCCTGATCTCGACCGGCCGCCGCCATGCGGTCGCCGCCCGCAACGGGCTGACGGTCGCGGGTCGCTGGGTATGGACCTGGAAGGACCGCATCGACCGGCGCTTCATCCGCGACTACACCGAGTTGCCATCGATGGATGGGGAAGGAGTCGACGATGGCCCCGCGCCGGGAGGCGCGCCGAAGGCTGGGCTCCACGGCGATGGTGGGCAGGTTGAGTCTTCCGGCCCCGGTCCCGCGATGCGCTGCGGAGGATGCGGCTCCAAGGTGGGCCGCGAGCTGCTTTTCCGGTCGCTGGCCCGGCTGGGCGCCAAAGATGATTCGCGCGTGATGGTCGGCCTGGACGCCCCCGACGACGCGGCGGTGGTCGAGGTTCCCCAGGGGAAGGTCGCCGTGCAGAGCGTCGATTTCTTCCGTTCCTTCATCGACGATCCCTTCCTCTTCGGACGCATCACCGCCAATCATGCGCTCGGAGACGTCTTCGCGATGGGGGCCGAGCCGCTGGCGGCGATGGCGATGGTGACGCTCCCGCTCGCCGCGGAAGAGAAGATGGAGGAGGATCTCACCCAGCTCATGGCGGGGGCGCTCGAGGTGCTCGAGCGCGACGGAGTGGCTCTGGTCGGCGGACACACGAGCGAGGGGGGCGAGCTGGCCATGGGGTTCTCCGTGACCGGGACGGCGCCGCCGGAGGATCTGCTGCGCAAAGCGGGCATGCGTCAGGGCGACCGGCTGGTGCTCACCCGCCCGGTCGGGACGGGTGTGATTCTCGCCGCGGAGATGCGGGGCAGGGCGCAGAGCCTGTGGATCGACGCCGCGCTCGCCGCCATGCAGGAATCCCACCGGGCCGCGGCGCGGATCCTCGGCGAACACGGAGCCACGGCCGCCACCGACGTGACCGGCTTCGGCCTCGCCGGCCACCTGCTGGAGATGGCGCGCGCCTCGGGGGTTGAGGTGTCGGTCGACCTCGCCGGCGTGCCCTTCCTGGACGGCGCGCTCGAACTGGCCCGGCTCGGCATCTTCTCCTCGCTCCAGGATCAGAACCTGCGCGCGCTCGATGCGGTGCGCGCCGACCCGCCGGTACTCGCCGATCCCGCCACCCAGCTCCTCTTCGACCCGCAGACCGCGGGCGGGCTGCTCGCCAGCGTCCCGGACGACCGGGCCGACGCATGCGTGGAGGCCCTGCGCGCCGCTGGCTGCCCGCAGGCGGTCGTGATCGGCAGGGTGCTGGCGGAGGAGGAAGCCTCCGGGGAGCCGGGCCTGCTGTACCTCCACGCCGCTCGCGAGCGATGAGCTCAAATCACCGCCGCCGCCGATCGTGACCCCCACCCATCCCCTCACCGCCCTGGCCACCGAAGTCAGCGCCTGCCGGCGGTGCCCGCGCCTGGTCGAGTGGCGGGAGCGGGTCGCGCGCACAAAGCGGGCGGCCTATGCCACCGAGGAGTACTGGGGCCGGGCGGTGCCCGGATTCGGAGACCCCGCCGCCTGGCTGGTTGTGGTCGGGCTGGCGCCCGGCGCGCACGGCTCCAACCGGACCGGGCGCATGTTCACCGGCGATGCCTCGGGCAACCTGCTCTACGGGGCGCTCCACCGGGCTGGCCTCGCCTCGCAGCCGAACTCGGTCACGCGCGACGACGGCCTCGCCCTGAAGGGGACCTGGATCACCGCCGCGGTCCGTTGCGCTCCGCCGAAGAACCGCCCCACGACCGCCGAGCGTGACGCCTGCCGCCCGTTCCTCGAACGCGAATGGGATCTGCTGCCCGACCTGCGCGTGGTGGTTGCGCTCGGCGGCTTCGCGTTCTCGGTGGTGCTTCGCCTGCTGCGTGACCGGGGCGAGCCCGTCCCCAGACCCGTGCCCCGCTTCGGCCACGCCCTCGAGGTGCCCATCCGCCCGAGCCTGACGGTGCTGGCCTCCTACCACCCCTCCCAGCAGAACACCTTCACGGGCAAGCTCACCGAGGAGATGTTCGACGCCGTCTGGAGCCGGGCCTGCGTGCTCGGGCGCCCCGGCGACTGAAATCGGCTGCGCTGATCGCGGCCCCGATCCCACATCGCGTATTGGCGTATGAGCGCCCCGGGGATATTCTTGTGCAGCCGTGCGCCCCGAGCTCGGGCGGGGCCGCCACGGCGAGGCGGAAGGGCACGCCCGGCAACCACGACCTGCAGGCCCGCCCACGATCTCACAGAAGCGCCGCACGGGCGCTCCCAGGAGGATAGGAATGGCGTCAGGCACGACCTCGCTTCCGGTCCGAACCCCGGCTTCCCTGCCCGCGCGCAGTCCCTTCGGGGGCACCATGCGCCGGGACCGATGGTGGCTGCAGCCGCTCGCGGTCTTCACGGGACTCAGCGCCTTCGGCATCTACTCCACCTGGGCCGCCTTCCAGGGCGAGTTCTACACTTTCGGCAACTACCTCTCCCCCTTCTACTCACCCGAACTGCTGGGCGACTCCCACCATGCCTGGCTGGGGCCGTCGCCCGCCTGGTGGGCGGACTCGTGGCTGGGATGGCTGCGCTGGTCGCCCGCGTTCATGATCCTGTGGGCGCCGCTGGGTTTCCGCTTTACCTGCTACTATTACCGCGGCGCGTATTACAAGGCCTTCTGGGGCGATCCGCCCTCCTGCACGGTGGGCGAGCCGCGAAAGAGCTACCTGGGCGAGCACTCGTTCCCGCTCATCATGCAGAACATCCACCGCTACTTCCTCTACGTCGCCGTGATCTTCATCGGCATCCTCTCGTATGACGCCTGGAAGGGGTTCTGGTTCGAGGGCACGGGCGGGGGCGAAACCTTCGGCATCGGCCTGGGATCGCTGGTGCTGCTTACCAACGTCGTGCTTCTGGGCGGCTACACCTTCGGATGCCATTCGCTGCGCCACCTGGTGGGCGGTGGGATGAACAGGCTCTCCGGGCGACCGCTGCGCCGCGAAGCCCACAGGGGCGTGAGCTGCCTCAACCGGCGCCACATGCTCTGGGCCTGGATGAGCCTCGTGTGGGTCGGGTTCAGCGATGTCTACGTGCGCCTCTGCTCCATGGGCATCTGGACCGACTGGAGGATCCTCTGATGGCCGGGTTCGAGCGGCACGAACACGACGTCCTGATCGTCGGGGCCGGCGGGGCAGGGCTCAGGGCCGCCATCGAGGCCGCCGCGGCAGGCGCCTCCGTGGGCCTGGTGTGCAAGTCCCTGCTGGGCAAGGCCCACACGGTCATGGCCGAGGGCGGCGTCGCGGCGGCGCTCGCCAACGTGGACGAGCGCGACAACTGGCAGGTGCACTTCGCCGACACCATGCGCGGCGGGCAGTACCTGAACGACTGGCGCATGGCCGAGCTGCACGCGCGGGAATCCCCCGACCGGGTGCGGGAACTGGAGGCCTGGGGGGCGCTCATGGACCGCACCCCGGACGGGCGCATCCTGCAGCGCAACTTCGGCGGCCACGCCTACCCCCGGCTGGCGCACGTGGGCGACCGCACCGGCCTGGAGATGATCCGCACCCTGCAGGACCACGGCGTCCACCAGGGCATGGACGTCTTCATGGAGTGCACCGTGACCCGCCTGCTGCTGGACGGCGGGCGCGTGGCGGGGGCCTTCGCCTACGACCGCGAGCGGGGCCGCTTCCGGGTCTTCGGGGCGAAGGCGGTGGTGCTCGCGACGGGAGGGATCGGCAAGGCCTATCAGATCACCTCCAACAGCTGGGAATACACCGGGGACGGGCACGCCCTCGCCTACCACGCGGGGGCCGAGCTGATGGACATGGAGTTCATCCAGTTCCACCCCACGGGGATGGTGTGGCCCCCCAGCGTGCGCGGCATCCTGGTCACCGAGGGGGTGCGCGGGGAAGGGGGCGTGCTGCGCAATTCCGAGGGGCGCCGGTTCATGTTCGACGACATCCCCGCCCTCTACAAGGAGCAGACGGCCGACTCGCCCGAAGAGGGGTGGCGCTACGTGGTGGGCGACCGCGACGCGCGCCGGCCCCCGGAGCTGCTCACCCGCGACCACGTCGCCCGCTGCATCGTCCGCGAGGTGAAGGAGGGACGCGGTAGCCCCCACGGCGGCGCGTTCCTCGACATCGCCTGGATTTCGGAGAAGATAGCCGACGCCCCGGCGCACATCCGCCGGAAGCTCCCCGGGATGTACCACCAGTTCAAGGCGCTGGCGGACATCGACATCACGAAGGAGCCCATGGAGGTCGGACCCACCACGCACTACGTGATGGGCGGCGTGCGTGTGGACGCCGACACGCAGATGTCCAACGTGCCCGGCCTGTTCGCCGCCGGGGAGTGCGCGGCCGGGTTGCACGGTGCCAACCGCCTGGGCGGCAACTCCCTTTCGGACCTCCTGGTCTTCGGCAAGCGGGCGGGCGAGTACGCAGCCCGTTTCGCGAGCGAGAACGCCGCCTCCTCGCTCGACCCCGAGCAGGTCGCGGCGGCCAAGCGCCACTCCCTGGCCCCGTTCGCCAACAACGGCGGAAAGGGCCCCTACCAGGTGCAGGAAGATCTCCAGGAACTCATGCAGAACGAGGTCGGGATCGTGCGCACCGAGGACGACCTGGCATCGGCGCTCGAGCAGATCGAGGCGCTCAAGGAGCGGGCCGCGAACGTCGCGGTGACAGGCAACCGGGAGTACAACCCCGGCTGGCACACGGCTCTCGATCTCGACTGTCTGCTCACGGTCTCCGAAGCCGCAACCCGAGCCGCCATCGGACGCAGGGAGAGCCGCGGCGCCCACTCACGCGTCGACTACCCCGCCAAGGATCCGGACTGGGGACGCTACAACCTCGTGTTGTGGAAGGACGCGGAGGGCAACATGAAGAGTCGCAGGGAACCGGTCCGCGAGCTGCCCGGGCGGCTGACCCGAATCATCGAGGAACAGGGATAATGGCCGAGAGCACGTTCAGGGTCTGGAGAGGGGACGGGGAAACCGGGGGATTCCAGGACTATACCATCGAGACCACCACGGGAATGGTGGTGCTCGACGCCGTCCACAGGATCCAGGCCGAGCAGGCGAACGACCTTGCGGTGCGCTGGAACTGCAAGGCGGGCCGCTGCGGGTCGTGTTCCGCCGAGGTGAACGGCATGCCGAAGCTCATGTGCATGACCCGGCTGAGCGACCTTCCCATGGACGAGCCGGTCACCATCGAGCCCATGAAGGCGTTCCCGCTGGTGCGCGACCTGGTCACCGACGTCTCCTGGAACTATCGCGTGAAGGAGAACATAGACGCCTTCCAGCCCCGTAAGCCCGACAACGAGGACGGCACCTGGGAAATCTTTCAGGACGATGTCGACCGGGTGATGGAGTTCCGCAAGTGCATCGAGTGCTTCCTGTGCCAGGACGTGTGTCACGTGCTGAGGGACCACCACCTGCACGAGGAGTTCATCGGGCCGCGCTTCATGGTGCACGTGGCGGCGCTGGAGATGCATCCGCTCGACACCGGGGACCGGCTCGAGACCCTGCGCAAGGACCAGGGCGTGGGCTACTGCAACATCACCAAGTGCTGTACCAAGGTGTGTCCCGAGAGCATCACGATCACCGACAACGCCATCATCCCCCTGAAGGAGCGCGTCGTGGACCGGGCGTACGACCCCCTGGCGAAGCTCCTCCGGGTCGTCCGGAGAAAAGGCACGCCGGCCTGACCCCCGCGGGTCGTTTCGCGACATGTCCCGGCGGGCCGGCGGACGCCCCTTCGATCGGAGCATCGTAGAAGGGCCGGTCCCGCTGGCGGTATGGATGCTCGCGTGGCCGACCATGCTGCAGAACGTGATCGCCGGCATGCAGGGCGTGGTCGGCCATGCGATGGTCGGCAACTACGTAGGCTACGCGGGCAATGCCGCCATCGGCGTGTCCTCGCAGATCTACCTCGTCGTCATCACCTTCGTGTCCTCGCTGTTCACGGGGATGGGCATTCTGGTGGCCCGTTTCGCGGGCGCGGGCGACAGGGAAAAGGTCAATCGGACCGTCTACCAGGCCTTCCTCACGGCCGCGGCTCTGTCCATAGGCATCGTCGCGCCTCTGGGGTACTTCCTCGCTCCCTCTCTGCTGGGGCTGGTGCGCGCGACCGCGGAAGTCCAGCAGGAGGCGCTCCCCTACCTGCGCATCCTCTTCGTCTTCAGTTTCGGCACCATGATGTTCTTCATGGCCGGAGGGGCATTCCGGGCGGCCGGAGACGCGCGCACGCCCCTCCGGCTCGGGGTGGCCCTGACCCTCCTCAACATCACCTTCAGCGTGATCCTGATTCGCGGCCTGGGGCCCATCCCGTCCTTCGGCACCGCGGGCGCGGCGATGGGCAGCGTGATCTCCGGAGTGATCGTGAGCGGGTACGTGCTCTGGCTGCTGCTCTCGCACAGGACGGTGGTCTCCTTCGAACGCGGCATGTCCCTGGCCCCGGACTGGGCGATCATCCGCCAACTGTTCCGGTTCGGGCTCCCCGCCGGCATCCAGGGCGTGGTCATGAACCTCGGCGGCGTGCTGCTGCTCCGCTTCATCGGATCACTCGCCCTGAGCGCGGAGGCGCAGGCCGCCTACGCCGTCGGCTACGTTCAACTGTTCTCGCTCATTACCTGGACCTCGCTGGGTCTGATGGGCGCCACGGGGGCGGTCGTCGGACAGAATCTGGGAGCGGGACATCCGGAACGGGCCGTCAAGGGGGTGCGGGTCGCGGCGCGCATCGGCCTGGGGGTCGCCATCGCCGTGGGGGCCATGTTTCTGCTCGTCCCCGAGGCCCTGCTCTCCATCTTCGGCATGGAGGATCCCCGGGTGGCCGGCCTGGGAGTCCAACTGCTTGCCTTCCTGAGCGTCTCGGGGCTCTTCGTGACCGTCGCGCTTACCTACACCGGGGGACTGCAGGGGAGCGGCGACACGCGGAGTCCGCTGTTCATTTCCATCATCTCCCAGGTCGTGATTCCCCTCGGCCTGCTGGCGATCCTGCAGCAGCTGCGCGGTCTTGAACCCACCGACGTCTGGACCGCGATTCTGCTGGGACACGCCGCCCGCTGCATCCTGAGCGTGGCGCGCTATCGGCAGGGCAAGTGGCGCGACATCCGGGTGGACATCGGGCCGTCGCCGGCACCGCGGCGTTAGCGTCGGAGGTGCGCCCGCGCTAGTTTTGGAGGCACCCCCGGGCCCAGCCCGGTATCGGAACGCGCCGGATCGGCTCAGGGTATTTTTGATTTGGCACGCTCTTCCCCGACAGGCTCGCGCATGACTTCCCTCCGGCCGGTCCTACCGGCGCCAACCGACGCACATCCGGGACTCTCGGTTGCGGTGTGGCGCGCGCTCGCGAGGTGTGCCCCAGCGACCTCGTTCGTGGCCCTGCTGTGCGTCCTGACGCTGGTGTCCGCGACCCCAGTTGCGGCCCAGCAAACCGGGACTCTGACCGGCCGCGTGCTCGAGCATGAGAATTCCCGGCCTATCCCCGATGTCGTCGTGCGCCTTCACGACCTCGGCCTCTCCACCGTGACCGACGCAGCCGGAATGTTCCGCTTCGAAGTGGTCCCGGAGGGGGCGCACATCCTGGTGGTGGAGCATCTGGCCTTTGGCGACCAGTCGCGCGAAATCGCGGTGAATCCGGGCGAGGATCTGCGCCTCGACGTGCGCCTTGCGCCGCGAACCATCGAACTCGAGCCTCTCGTCGTGGAGGCGGTTACCGAGCTGGAACAGAGGAGGATCTCCACTGGCCATTCCATGAACGAGGTCGGCCCGGCGCAGCTCAGCGAGGCAGCCCGACGCGGGCTCGCCCTGTCGGACGTGCTCTCGCAGCACCTGCCGGGCTTGAGGGTGCGCTCGAGCAGAACCGGGTCCTGCGTCGAGTACCGCTCCACGTCGGCTCAGGGTGGATGCAACGACGTGTCCATCTACGTGGACGGAGTCAGGGCGGCGGTGCCGTCGCTGCTCTACTTCTCGATGCCTCTCGAGGACATAGCGCGCGTGGAGTTGCTGTCGCCCCTGCAGGCGTCGACGCGGTTCGGCATGGCTGCGGGAGGGGGCGCCCTGCTGGTGGAGACCAAGACCGGTCCGCAGCGTCAACGCGAGGCCGCTTCCGATAACCTGGTTACCGGCTTCGACTGGTCCCTGGAGGGGGAGCGTTACGGATGGGAGCGGGTCTTCGCCAGCTCCTTCGTGGGGAACGCGGTCGGATTGGCACTCGGGCTCGGTCTGGCCAACCGATGCCTTGAAATCGATACCGGCCTCGGGGGCCTGCGTCCGCGCTGCACCGGCATCCTGACGACGGGCACGGGCATCCTGGCGCTGGCGCTGCCCAGCGCGGCCGGAGGCTACTCGGCCGGGTGGGCCGGTCAGACCGACCGCTCCAAGGGACGCTTTCTCCCTGCCGCGCTTGGAAGCGCCATGGCGGCGACCGCCGGCTACCTCCTGCTCATCGAGGGCAGGAGCAACGAGTCCGGCGCCGCAGAGACCGCGGGGATCGTCCTGCTGGCAGTCGGCACGCCGCTCATGACGACGCTCGCGGACCGCATCTTCCGCGTACTGCGCTGAGCCGACCCCCTCACCACTGCTCGTAGGCGCAGAACGGCACCAGCTTCTCCAGCCAGGTCAGGTCCGCCAGCCCCGCCCGAGCCACGAGGGTGCCCCCGAGCCCCGTCCCGAACCCGGTCCAGTCCATGGGCG
The DNA here is from genome assembly GCA_009840525.1 of Gammaproteobacteria bacterium. GTDB lineage: Bacteria > Gemmatimonadota > Gemmatimonadetes > Longimicrobiales > Gaopeijiaceae > BD2-11. Next base: position 61,945 of record VXNP01000125.1, on the reverse strand, counting down.
CGCTGCCGATGGGGGCTCCAGGAGGCGCATCGGGCGTCACCAGTGGCGCCCAGGGCTCGTGCGGCCGCTCCGCGAAGCGCCGGATGTCGCGCGCCAGCAGCCCGAAGTGGGCGGCGTTGTGGTCGTCGCCCATCGACCGACCCTCGGCCGCATCCCCGAGCCACGCCAGATGCTGGGCCGCGACCGCCCTCACCTGCGGCATGGCGGCCTCGCCGGCCAGGCTCATGAGACCGTCCGCGACCACCCGGCCGATGGCCCGCCGCACCTCCGCCTCGTAGGGCGAGTCGGCCGCCTTCGGGTCGCCCACCGCCGTGAGCGCGCCGATGACGTCGCCAAGCCCGGGCAGCGACGCGTCGAGCGCGTTTTGCTCCAGCAGGCGCGCCGCCCGGCTGGGTTCCAGCACCTCGCCCACCACATGGGCGCTCGCCACCACCGCCGGCGACACCGCGTCGAACATCAGCCCCGTGTAGCGCGGGAAGAGCTCGCGGGTGCGGCCGTAGCCGGAGGGCCGGGGCGGCAACCGGTCCAGTACCTTCACCGGGATGGCCAGTTCGGCCGGCTGCACCGACCGCACCAGCGCGTCGAGCGCCCGCTTCTGCTCGCCCGCCGACGCCGGTCGCACCGGCTCCAGCCCGTCGCCCCGTGTGGCGTAGGTGTAGTGCATGCCTCCCAACACGGACGCGGCGGCAGCAACCTGGTAGCGGTGGTGCATGTAGAGGGGCACCAGCACCTCCTCCATCTGCGCCATCGGCGTCCCCTTGCGGATCACGCGCTCGCCGAAGCGGTCCATGGCCGCGCGCCGCACGTCGAGCATTCGGTCGAGCTCGGCTCCGGCGTCGGTCCCGTTGGACCACTGGTCCGCACGCGCGTGCGCCGAGACGTCCTGGTTTGTGAAGTAGCGGATGTCCTGCTCCCAGGCTTCGTCAAGGATCCGGTCCAGCTCCGCCGCTTCGTCGGCCTCCGGAGGGAAGACGGAGTACCCATACTGAATCGAGATCTTGTCCCACTCCCCGATGTCGATGTCGTAGACCTCCGAGTAGTCGAACTCGGTGCCGTCCCAAGTGATCAGCGGGTGGGGGTAGTCCATCACCGAAATGCGTCCGACATCGCTGTCGTAGTAGTTGTGGGCCAGACCCAGCGTGTGTCCCACTTCGTGCGCTGAAAGCTGCCGGATGCGTGCCAGCGCCCACTCGGAGAGCTCCGCCGCCTCTTCATCGCCGTTCTCGTAGGGTGCCAGCAGCCCCTCGGCGATCATGTAGTCCTGGCGCACCCGCAGCGAGCCCAGCGTGACGTTCCCCTTCAGGATCTCGCCCGTGCGCGGATCGGTGATCGACCCACCCGTGCTCCAGCCCCGGGTCGACCGGTGGACCCAGTTGATGACGTTGTAGCGGACGTCGTGGCTACTCACGTCCTCGGGCCGGATCTCGACCCGGAAGGCGTCGATGAAGCCGGCTGCCTCGAAGGCCTGATTCCACCACCGCGCGCCGTCCAGCAAGGCGGAGCGGATGGGCTCCGGAGTCCCCGGATCCAGGTAGTAGACGAGGGGCTCCACGGGCTCGCTCATGGCCGCGTTCGGATCCCGCTTCTCCAGGCGATGCCGTCGGATGAAGCGCTGGGTCATAGGCTCGTCCAGCGCTGCGGAGTAGTCCTGGAATGACATGCCGCCGTAGCCGGAGCGGGAATCGTGTGCGCGGGGCGTGTACTCGCCCAGTTCGGGTAGCTGGATGAAGGAATGGTGCATGCGCACCGTGGCCGCCCCCGCGTTGGCCGCGACGTTTCCGACCCCTTCGAAGGCGCCACCGCCTCCACCTCCGAAGCGGCCGCCGGCCATCCCTCCGTCCTGGCGCACGAAGGTCAGCGATGCCTCCATCTCGGTGTTCTCGGGGAAGTTCATCACCATCGGCAGGTATACCGAGCTCCGGCTCTGGTCCAGCCGGTAGGTGCCCGGCCTCAGGCGTCCGGCGAAGCCGGCTATGTCCTGAAGCAGGAATGGGGTGAAGTCGATCAGCACGCGGTCGTCCGTCCGGGCCGCGGCGTCGAAGCCCCACAGCGTCGAGGGCGCGAAGGCGTCCTCCACCGCTTTCCGCTCGGCGGCGTTGTCACTGGATGCGCGGAAGCGGTAGTTGGGCTGGATCATCAGGACCTTGGGGCCGACGCGATGGAAGCGCACCACGCGAGAGCCGGCCAACTGTCCGCGGTCGATGCCGATGTCGTTCGACCCGAGGCCCGCCCCGATCCCGGAGGCGTGCAGCACGTCGGTGTCCCACTGCGCGATTTCCAGCCAGATCCTGCCGCCGGCATCGTCCCAGTACATGGGCAGGAAGCCATCCATGAACTCCATCGAGGCGGTTCTGTCTTCGATGGTGGGCAGCGGGTCGTCGCCCTGGCGGTTCTGCGCAGCCGCCGTGCTCGATGCCAGCGCGGTCGTGAGCAGGGTCAGCCCAAGCGCAATGCCCAGGTCTGTCCACTTCCTTGTCATCGCCGAGACCGGCGTGGTCGTCGCTTGTCTCATCCCCATTCTCCTCATGGTTCGGTCCTCCCCAGGGCTCGTTCTCCCTGCAATACTCTTCTTTGCTTCGGTCCTCGTCCCGGCTTCGACGTGCTTTCTTCCTGTCCAGGGCTACCTGACGTTCGCGGGGAGCAGCGCGCTCACCGCGTCCGCCACGCGTCCCATCTCTTCATGGGTGTTGTAAAGATGCGGCGCCACCCGGATGCGCGCCCGCCGGAGCGACGCGACCACGCCGGCTCGCTCGAGTCCCGCGAGCAGCGTCTCGTCGTCGAGATCGGGGTGGCGGAAGGTCAGAATGTGGCGCCGGATCCCGGCGTCGGGCGTGGTAATGCAGCCGAGCCGGTCCAGGCGCTCCCCGAGATCGGCTACCAGCGCGCACACATGCTTGGCGATGGCCGAGATCCCGGCTTGCTCGAGCAGCTCAAGGGCGGCGCCGAAGCCGGCGATGAGCGGGTACGCGAGGCTTCCCTCCTCGTAGCGCCCCGCGTGGTCCAGAAGCTCGAAGTGTACCCTGTCGAAGTTGAAGGCGTCGGTCGTGCTGCGCCAGCCGAGCAGCGGCGGATGAATGCGCCCGACCACCGAACGGTCCACGAACACCGCGCCGATGCCCATCATGCCGAGCATCCACTTGTGGCTGTCCGCGGACAGGAAGTGGACCCCGGCCTCCCGCACGTCGATGGGCAGGGCGCCCACCGTCTGGATGCCGTCGACGCAAAGGAGCACCCCGCGTTCCCGGCACAGCCGCCCCAACCCGGCCAGGTCGGTGATCGCGCCCGTCGCGTACTGGGCCGAACTGACCGCCAATACACGGGTGTCGGGACCGAGCGCCCGTTCCGCGGTCTCCACCGTCACGGTCCCGGCGCCGTCCACGGGCATCACGTCGAGCGCCGCGATTCCGCGTTGGTCGAGGTCCATCCAGGGGTAGACGTTGGACGGGTACTCCACCGATGCCGCCGCCGCGACCCGGTCGCCCGGCCGCCAGTCCAGCCCGGACGCGAGCAGCGACAGCCCGTGCGAGGTGTTGCGCACGAACGCGACCTCGTCCGCCTCGCACCCGATCAGGCGCGCGAACCGTTCCCGGCAGCGCTGCGCCACCGACTCCCAGGCGTCGAAGTCGGGCCGGCCCTCGCGCGCGATCGACTCCATGAAGCCGTTCACTGCCCGCACGACGCGCGTCGAGGTGGGCGCGACGCCCGCATGATTCAGGAAGATGTGGGTGCGGGAGACCGGGAACTCGTCGCGGAAGGACGCAAGAGATGTCATGGGGTCGGGGCGGTTGCGAGTCGCGTGCAGTAACGTTCGACCCACCCATTCGAGAAACCCAGCACCATGGCCCGGCGCGTGATGGCCCTCACTTCCCGCCGCGTCATCTTGGTCTCCCGCCTGAGAACGTCCGGGTTGGCCCGGCTGATGGCCAGCGTGCGCACTGCGAAAAGCAACGGCAGCAGGCAGAACAGCCGCACCCGGTGGTAGCGTCTCGGGATGAGCCGGATGTAGGCCCGGGCCGCGGCCAGGTGCCCGTCGGCCTTTGTGACCAGCCGCGCGAGCACAGCCATGGCTGCGTCCAGGTTGGCGGGGTCGAAGAGCTGGCTCGGGTGAATGCGCGGATCGGCCACGAATGCGGCGGGCACATAGACCCACCCGCGATCCCGGTCTTCGTGCAGCCCGCGGATGACGTTTACCGTTTGAAGCGCCAACCCGAACTCGCGCCCAAGCGGCATCATGCGCTTGCGTGCGTTCCGCGTCCCTGGAAGCCGCAACGTGAACAGCTCGGTGAGGAGATGACCCACCCGCCCGGCCACCTCGTGCATGTAGTCGTCGAGATCGGCTTCCGTCTCGAAGCGGGATCCGCGCTCCGTCCACCGCGCCATCCCGGCGCTCGATTCGCCCACGCGACGGATGAGGATTTCCTTCGCGGGCGCCGCCAGCCCGTCGAGTCCGGCGAGGACCGGCGCCGAGTGACGCGCCACGAGCGCGTCCGGGGTCTCCTCGCGGGCTTCCCGCAGACGCTCGATCAACGCCTGCCGCCCCCCGTCTCCCGCGAGTACGTCCTGCCACTTCCTCAGCAACGCTACCTTCTCGTCACCACCAAGCTCGCGGTTGTCTTCCAGGTAGTCGGCAACCCGCAGGAGGAGATAGGCAACGGTGACTTCGGTCCTCAGCGGCTCGGGGAGGATGCGGATGCCCACCGCGAAGGTGCGGCTGGAGGCGACGAGGAGTTCCTGGAGCGATGGCATGGTGGATTGTCGGCGCCCCGGTCCGGGGCGTCAACGCCGGTTGCGCGGCGCTACGGTGGCGGATCCATCGTTGCCGACCCAACGGTGACAGGATTAGTGTTGGGAGAACCTCAATCAGTTGCTGCCGATGAAGCCGAGTCACTACCTCCGACACTTCGCCGCCGTCCTGGTGCTCTCCACCACCACGGGCTGCTTCAACTACGTGCCCACCGAGATCGGAGCGGTGCCGCCCGGCGAATCGGTGCGGCTGTTCCTTACGCGCGCGGGCGTGGATGCGATAAACGAGGCCGGCAACGAGGATGCGCTGAACACTTTGTTCGAGCCCGTGCTCTCCGGTGAGTTCGTGCGCCGGACCGACGCCGACTTTTATGTGCGCATCCCCACGGTTCGGCGGCAGGTGGGGTTCCACAGCTCGCAGTTGGGGCAGGATATCCGGGTTCCGGCGGGCGAGATCGTCCAGATCGAACGCCAGGAGCTCAGCCGCGCGAAAACGGGCCTGCTGGTCGGGGGGACCGCGGCCGTCATCACCGGGCTCATCGTTTTCATCCTGAACGACGCCCGTCAACCGGATTCGGTCGTCCAACCCGTCGACCCGGTGGAAGACCGCCGCCGCCCGGTTATCATCCTTCGCTTCGGGCACTGACGAGGGCCTCGTCCCGCGGCGCAGCCGGCCGGTGCCGGGGGGCACGGAGGCGTTGCAGCGGCTTGACGTCAGGGGGCGCTCGCGCCTACTCTGCTAGGTTGTAGCCAAGCGTCCGTCGGCCCCGTCCACCTACGGTGCTGTGCACGCACGCCGTTGCGGCGCGTGAGCATACGCCGAGAGGCGGCTCTGCCCAACGACTGTTCCCTTCATCGGAGGCCGTTATGAAGAATCGAAGGTTCGCAAACCCAACCACCGCCCGGTCGCCAGGTCGGCGTCGGATCGCACTTCCGGCCATGCTGCTCGTGGCCGGGGGGCTGATCTCGGCGCTTCCCGCGGCGGCGCAGGAGCCTGGCCGCGTCACTGGCCAGGTCACCGAAGAAGGTTCCGGCGCGGCCCTCGGCGAGGTCCAGGTGTTCCTGACCGACGCCGGCATCGGAACCCTGACCCGCGGTAACGGGCGCTACGTTCTGCTGAACGTGCCGCCGGGCACCTACGAGATGCGCGCCGAGCGCATCGGCCTGGGTTCGAGCATCGCGCAGATCACCGTCGCCGCCGGCGAGACCGTGGTTCAGGATTTCACCCTGACCGAGGAGGCGCTCGGCCTCGACGAGATCGTCGTGACCGGCACCGCAGGCGCCGCCCGCCAGCGCGAGATCGGCAACACCATCGCCCAGATCAACGTCGCCGAGGTTCCCGACCGTCCGGTCCTGGTCTCCGATCTCCTGCAGTCGCAGGCGCCCGGGCTGGAGGTCTACGGCGGCGGTGGCATCGGCCAGGCGAAGATCATCCGCCTGCGCGGGCAGAGCAGCGTGTCGCTCTCCAACCACCCGCTGGTCTACATCGACGGGGTACGCATGCGCAGCGATCCGCTCCCCGACGCGAACCCGCCGGACCGCCGGGGCGGGCGCAGCGGCAACATCGCCGTCAGCCCGCTCGACAACATCAACCCGGCCGACATCGAGCGCATCGAGGTCATCAAGGGTTCGGCGGCCACCACGCTGTATGGCACCGAGGCCTCCGCGGGGGTCATCCAGATCTTCACCAGGAGAGGGGCCGCAGGGGCGCCCGTGTGGACGGCCGAAGTGAAGGCCGGAAGCGCCTGGAGCCGCAAGTTCGGCGTGGATGTCGACAACGCCGATCCCTACATCAACATGGGGCCCTGGCTCTGCACCGGGCCGTTCTCGTGTGGCCAATACCATCCGGGCTCGCCGTTCACCACGGACTACTCGCTTTCCGTGCGCGGCGGCCGGCAGGACCTGCAGTATTTCGTGTCCGGGGGGTTCCTGGACGAGCAGGGCTACATGACCAACGACAGTCAGAGGAAGTACAACACGCGCGCGAACTTCACCTTCACGCCGGCGAACAACCTCACGGTTCAGTGGAACACCTCGTACGCCAGGAACGCCCTCACGATGACCGCCGGGCAGAACAACGCCCAGGGCATCACCCTCAACGCCTTCCGGGCCGAGCGCAACTACTTCGGCACCGGGGACCCCGAAGTGCTGAACGTGTTGATGGACCAGGATCTGGCCGAGGACATCGAGCGGCTGACCACCGGCGCGACCATCACCTACGAGCCTCTGGACCGGATGACCAACCGCTTCACGATCGGTTACGACTGGTCCAGCCGGGAGCACCGCAACCTGCGCCCCTACGCGTGGCGCCAGGTGCCCCTCGGATCGCTTCTCAACAACACCTTCCAGAACCGCGTACTCTCCTTCGACTACGTCGGTACCTACACCTTCGACCTGACCGGCTCGATCGGCTCGAGCTTCTCCTGGGGCGGGCAGGCCATCGGGGACGACGACCGCAACGTCGAGGGGTTCGGGGAGAACTTCCCCGGCGCCGCGGACCCGACCCTGAACTCCGCCGCCGAGACCCAGGCGTTCGAGACCCGTTCCAAGATCTGGAACGCCGGTTTCTTCTTTCAGAACGTCTTCGACATCTCCGACCGCTACTTCATCACCGTGGGGACGCGGGTGGACGGCAACAGCGCCTTCGGCAAGGGTTTCGGCCTGCAGGTGTACCCGAAGCTGAGCGGATCCTGGATCATCTCGGATGAGTCCTTCTGGCCGGATCTGGGCGAGTTCAAGCTGCGCGCCGCCTTCGGTCAGTCGGGACGCGCCCCCGGCGCCTTCGACGCCGTGCGCACCTGGAATCCGGCGGGACTGGCCGGCGTGCCGGCGTTCGTGCCCGCCAACGTCGGCAACGACGAGGTCGGACCCGAGGTGACAGAGGAGATCGAGGCCGGGTTCGACGCGTCGTGGCTGGGCGACCGCCTCACGACCATCTTCACGTTCTACCGTCAGGTCACCCGGGACGCGCTCCTGAACGTTCCCCAGATTCCCTCCAACGGCTTCACCAACAGCCAGCTCACCAACATCGGCAGTATCCAGAACCAGGGGATCGAGCTTGAGTTGGGCGCCACGCTGCTCGACACGCGGACCTGGGGCGTTGACGTCGGCGGCTCGCTGACCACCAACAACTCCAAGGTGCTGGAACTGGGCATTCCCTGGACCAACTCGCTCCGCATGGACTGCGGACCGAACGGCGACGAAGGCTGTCCGGTGCGCAACATGCGCGATTACCTGGTGCAGAATCCGGACGAGATCGCGGCCCCCGACTACTGCCCGGGCCCGGAGGTATGCTCCGAGGTGCAGGCGAACGCGTCAGGCGGTCAGGATGTGCACGGGCACAACTACGGCCCCAACCTGCCCACCACCTTCATCAACGGGAATCTGGCGGTGCGCACGCCGGGCAACATCACCCTCTCCGCAGCCGGTGAATTCAAAGGCGGCTTCTACATGAACGAGGCCGTCTGGTCCATCTCGCGGAGCGTCCGCTCGCATCTTTGCTACCCCTGGTACACGGACTGGGCCGGCGGCATTGACCTCCGCGACGACACGCCCGCCATCTACCGTGCCCGTTGCAACCGAAGGGAAGGCGAGGGCTACATGTGGAAGGGCGACTTCTTCAAGCTGCGCTCCGTCGCCGCCACCATTCCCGTGGACGCGATCATGCCGGAGCGGGTGAGCAACGCCACCTTCACCCTCGCGCTGCGCAACTCCTACCTCTGGATGGCGGAGATGCCGTTCATGGATCCCGAGTTGACCGCCGATCCCCCGGCCAACCAGACCCAGGGGGGCTACGGCTTCGAAGAGTCCGTGCCGGCGCCGATCACGCTGCACGCGTCCCTCCGGATCACGTTCTAAGGGGAGGGAAAAACATGAACGCGAAGAACACAATCAGAAGTGCGACCCTCGTGGCGACCCTGTTCGGGATCGCCGCTTGCGAAGTCATCAACCCGGGCCCCATCCAGGACGAGTTCCTGGTAGAGGAGGAGTCCCGCGAAGGGCTGGTCAACGGTTCCCAGCGCCGGCTCAACGAGGCCATCGGCTGGATCGGGTATACGGGCGCAATCGTGACCCGGCAACTCATGCCGGGGGGTCAGACCGGCGCCTATGGACACAGCGTCGTCGCCCAGGCCGGGCACATCGAGCAGGGCTCATATGGCGGATACTTCAACGACGCCCAGCAGGCCCGCTTCATCGCCGAGACCGCCCTCGATCTGTTTGCGGACCAGGACGTCGATGCCGATGTCGTCGCGCAGGCCAACGTCTGGGCCGGGTTCTCGAACCGGCTTCTGGGCGAGAACTGGTGCGAGGCGGTCATCAACGGTTCGGGGCTGCTCCCCGGGTCGGACTACCTGAGGCGGGCCGAGGAGCAGTTCAACGCCGCCTTGGCCCTGAATCCCAACGAAACCCTGAGGATGGCGGCCACGGCGGGCCGCGCGTCGGTGCGCGCCTTCCTGGGTGACTGGGGCGGTGCGGCCGCGGACGCGGGCGGCGTCCCCAACAGCTTCGAGTACGTGGTCCTGTCGGACGGCGCCGTCGCAACCACGCGCAATACTCCGCAGTGGGCCAACGCGAGGGAACCCTACCTGGCCTTCACCATGTGGAACACCCACTACGGACCGCAGTTCGACCCGTCGGCCGCAGACGGCGCCAATCGCGCGTCCGGCTACTACCAGGAGACCGGGGACCCGCGCACGGAATGGTTCGATGACCCGCTGAACCCGTGGTCGAACGCCGCACTGGGAGACTACGGGCAGACGCCGTGGTTCAACCAGACCAAGTACGACGATCCCAGCGACTCGTACAACGTCGCCAGCGGCCGGGAGATGCGGCTCATCGAAGCCGAGGCCCAGTTGACGAATGGCAACTGGCAGGCGGCGATGACCATCATCAACAACCTGCGGGCCACCTACACCACCGACGAGACCATGCTGCATGCGGGCGGCACGCCGCTGGCGCCGCGGGATGCGATGAGCCTGGAAGGGGCCTGGACGTACCTCAAGCGCGAGCGGGCGATCGAGCTCTTCCTGGAGGCCCGCACGCTGGGCGATCAGCGCCGCTGGGAGGAGAACAACACGCCGGGTGACCTCGAGCTCCCCGACTTCGCGGCCGTCGAACCCAGGATGTTCAACGATCCCGATACGCCGCGCGGGACAATCATCAACGGCCAGGTGCGCCTCTGCTTCGACGTTCCCAACTCGGAGCGTGAGCGTAACGACAACATTCCCACTATCGGCGGCTGATCGGTCGCTGACGGGACAAGGGCTGGACCGGCGGCTGCCGGGAGCCTTCGGGCTTTCGGCAGCCGCTTCGCGTATATTGCCGGTTGTGTCCCGACGACTGAGCTGGGAGGCCCTGCAGTGATCAACGCGCCGCCGCCATCTCCACCCGGTTCCGGGCTCACGCGCCGCCGGTTCGTCGCCGGCGCCGCGAGCGCGGGACTCGCGCTGGCGCTTCCGTTCCCGCTGCGGCCGTGGCAGGAACGCCGGTTCGACACGGTGGTGGTAGGTGGCCGGCTGATCGACCCGGCCGAGGGGATCGACGCGCGGCGCGACATCGGCATCACCGCCGGGCGGGTGGCGCAGGTGGCCGAGCGCATCGCCGAGAGCGAAGGCCGCCAGGTGGTGCGCGCGCACGGGATGATCGTCACTCCGGGCCTGATCGACATCCATACGCACGTCTACGACGGAGTCTCGGGCGTCTCCATCGAGCCGGACGTGGTGGGGATCGCCAAGGGGGTCACCACCGTTGTCGACGCCGGCTCGTCGGGCGCCACCACCTTCCCGGGTTTCAGGACCTACGTGGCGGCGCCCGCGCGAACGCGCGTGTTCGCCCTCCTCAACGTGTCCAGCCCGGGCATGACCATCTCCAACGAACTGGCCGACCTCGCGTACATCGACCCGGACGCCATCGTCGCGACCGTGGAGGCCAACCGGGACGTGATCGTGGGCCTCAAGGTGCGCATGCTGGCCGGGATACCGGGCGGCGACGACCTCGAGGTCATGCGCCTCACCAGGTTGGCCGCGGAGGGCGCCGGCGTACCCATCATGGTGCACATCGGCGGACAAACCTCTCCCCTCCCACGCATCCTGGAGATGCTCCGCCCTGGTGACGTGGTGACCCACGCTCTGCGGCGCACCAGGAGCATCCTCGACGATGCCGGCAACGTCTACCGGGAGGTGCTGGAGGCCGTTGAGCGGGGCATCCACCTCGACATCGGCCACGGCCGCGGAAACCTGGATTTCGACGTCGCCGAGCGCGCCCTCGGCCAGGGCATCCGGCTCGCCGCCATCTCCAGCGACGTGCATCGTGGCAACGCGCTCGGCCCGGTGTTCGGCCTGCCCACCACCCTGACCAAGTTCCTGCACATGGGCATGTCGCTGGAGGACGTGATCCGCTGCGCCACCTCCACCCCCGCGGGCATCTTCGACTTCGGACAGGAACTGGGCACTCTGCGCGAGGGCGCCGTGGCGGATCTCTCGGTCTTCCAGATGGTGGAGGGCGACTACGAGCTGGTGGACTCGGGGGGCAAGCGCAGGACGGCCTCACGGCGCCTGGTGCCGTACGCGGCCATGCGGGCCGGGCGGCCCTACGGCGCGATCACGCGATGAGGTCCGTCCGCTTCCTGGCCACGGCTGCGATCCTGTTCGCCCTTGCCATCCCGATGGGCACCTCCGCCGCCCCCGTTCCGATCCTCACCACCCCGCAGCTTCCCTACGACACCCAATACCCCACCATCCCCTATGCAACCGGCGAGACCACCGACCCGGTGGCCGTCCTCGCCCGCAGCCTGGAGAGCGGAGAAGTGACCCTCGACCGCGAGGGCCCGAGCGCCTATCTGGCCGCGATCCTGCGCGAACTCCGCATTCCCGTCTCCTCCCAGATGCTGGTCTTCTCCAAGACCAGCCTGCTGGCGCGCCTCATCTGGCCCGAAACCCCGCGCGCCATCTACTTCAACGACCGCGTCTACGTCGCCTGGACGCCGGGGGCGGACGGCCTCGAAATCTCCGCCCAGGACCCCGAACTGGGACCGGTCTTCTACAACCTGGAGCCGGACGGGGAGGACGGGCCCCGCATCCGCCGCCAGACCGGCCTTTGCCTCCAGTGCCACGACTCCTACTCGCTCACCGGAGGCGGGGTGCCCCGGCACATCATGGGATCCGGGCCGACCGACGAGAACGGCCAGCTGGCCTCCCACGAGCTGTGGCAGGTCACCACCGACACCACCCCCATCCGGGAACGCTGGGGCGGCTGGTACGTCACCGGCACGCACGGCGACCAGCTCCACATGGGGAATGTCGCCCTCGGCCGCAGAGGCGACTCCCTGACCGCGGGCGGCAACGTCACGGATCTCAGCGAGCTCATCGACCTCACGCCCTACCTCGGCCCCCACAGCGACATCGTGGCCCTGCTGGTCGCCGAGCACCAGACTACCGTGCAAAACCTCATCACCCTGGTCGGATACCGTGTCCGCACCCGCCTTCACGACGACGAGCAGGCGGGATTGCCGCCCGGCGAGATGTCGCCGCGAACCACCCGGCTGGTCGAGGGCCTCGGCGAGTCGCTGGTGCGCGCCCTGTTCTTCGTGGGCACCCCGCGTCTGGAGGACCCCATCGAGGGCACCTCGACCTTCGCCGCCGACTTCACGGCCGGCGGTCACCAGGACGCGCAGGGCCGCTCCCTCCGCGACCTGGATCTCCGCACCCGGCTCTTCCGCCACCCGCTGAGCTACCTGATCCACTCGCCTGAATACGACGCCCTCCCGGACCAGGCACGCGCCTACGTCGACGCGCGTATCCTCGGCATCCTCCGGGGCGAGGAGGGCGGGCGGGATTTCGCGCATCTGTCCGCGGGCGACCGCGAAGCCATCCTCGCCATCCTGCGCGACACGAAGCCTGGGATCCTCGAATAGCGAAGAACAGGGCATCACCGCATCAACATCCCCTTGCTTGCCTGTCAACGCCTAGACATGCAATTTTCCTGCAGGTGTCTCCGGCGACGGGAATCGTCGGGGAAAGCCGCCGGTTTCAGGTAGTCTTTCACACGTTCACCAGAAGATTCATCCCCTTCATTCTTCACGGAGGTATTCCATGCGCGCACACCCATTCACCATCACCCTGATGGCGCTCGCCGTGGTCGGTTTCGCGACGGACGCGGCCGCCCAGGACAGCCCCGCACACGCTCACATGGGACACGTCGCGGACGGGTTCCGCGGCACGCCCGACGGGATGGGACTGCTTCCTGCCGCCATCGCCGAGGCCGAGGTTGCGGCCATGCACGCGGGCCTGGCGGCGCGTGACCTGACCGACCTCGACGCCATGAAGCGTCATACGGGCCACGTCCAGCACGCCGTCGATCCCACCGTCGTGGAGAACGGCCCCGGCGCCGGCTACGGCGTGAAGCAGGCTGCGTCGGGAGCTGTCCGCCACATCTCCATGGCTGCCGACTCCGAGGGCGCGACCGACAACATCCGCACGCACTCGACCCACGTCTCGACCTCCGCCAACAACACGGTGGCGCGAGCCGACCGCATTCTTGAGCTGGCCGCCCAGATTCAGGAAGCCGAGTCTGCCGATGCCGCCGCGCCTCTGGTCGAGGAGATGGCGGAAGTGGCTGGCCAGCTCGTCTCCGGCCTCGATGCCAACGGCGACGGGCGCATCGGCTGGCAGGAGGGCGAGGGTGGCCTCGAGCAGGCCAACGCCCACATGGGCTTCATGAAGCGCGGCGAGGGGATGGGGGGCTGACCCGCGACCCTCACTCGCTGACGCCCGCACCCCGAGCGGGTGACACAGGTCACGCGCCGGGCAACAGAGAAAGCCCGCCGCCCCTTCCAGGCTGAAGAGGCGGCGGGCCTTTTTCTTCCCGCGGGTCGCGTGTGTACCCGCGGAGCGCGCAGGGGTTTGTGGTCTAGCTTCCGTTCGCCAGCGTCCAGACGAACGCCGCGACGGCCCTGACCTGCTCGTCGTTGATGGGGCTGCCCGCGCGCGGCACCATGGGGATCATGTGTTCCTTGGGCATCGGGACCCCCGTGTTGATCAGCTCCACAAACTGGTCATAGGAAGTGGGATCCTCGATGTTGAGCCAGGTGTCGTCGGTCAGGTTGGGTCCCAGGTTCGGGACTCCCTCACCGGTCGCGTGGCAGGTGAAGCACAGCGCGTCGCTCGCAAAGAGTGCCCTGCCTTCTTCCACCATTTCTTCGGTCACGCCGTCCGGCAGAGCCTGCGGGACGCCGGAATCCGTGGCAGGCACGGCAGCGGCCATCACCAGCATGCCCACGGCGACGAGGCCCCATTTTCCATTCGCGATCATCTTTACTCCTCTTCGGTTCACGGTAACTCTCGTGGGGCCCTCGCTTCGCGCCCCGGACCGGGCAGGCTCAGCCGTGCCGGTCGTGACTCTCCTCGTATTTGCGCTGTTCGTTCACCCGCTCCCAAGCCTGGGCCTGGTCACGCTTCTTCGCGGCGCGCATCGCCAGGTCATGTGTCGACGAGGACTTGACCTTGGGTGCGGACAGCAGCCGCTTCAGGTCGGCGCTCCCGCATGAGGGACAGACCGCTGTCTCCTGCCTCAGAAGGAGAACCTCGAACTGCCGCGCGCAATCGTTGCAAACGTACTCGTAGACGGGCATCGCCTCACTCCAATCGCTGCTCCATCGCCGGCATCACTGTCCGTGCACGGAACGATCCGGCCCCAAGATCATCATCCGCTCCGGTCAACGCAACCGGGGCTTGTTTCCGGACAAGTCCAGACAAGATAATATAGTACGTTGGTCGTGGCGGCAGGGCTTGAGAACCTTGTCGCGTCGTACCCCGCTTGGCACGTATCCGTGCCTGAACGAAGGCGTAGCCGGAAGGAGAGTATCTGCGATGAGAAAGGCCCCGAGGCTCACGATTCCGGGTGGTCTGCTGGCGCTTGCCTCTCTGTTCATCCTCGGGCCCTCGACGCTACAGGGCCAGCAGGAGGAGGCGCCGGCAGAGAGTGCGAGCGACGAGAGGTTCCTGCTCTTCGTCCAGGTGCATATCGAGGTGGTTGAAGCCCGCGAGGAGTTCAACCAGGCGATCGCCGTGGTCCACGACGATCCCGGCAAGGAGGAACTGCGCTCCGAGATGGACCAGCGGCTCGCCGAGATCTACGAGACCCACGGGATGTCCGAGGAGGAATACCAGCTCTTCACCCTTGAGGTCAGCCTGGACCAGGAGCGGCGCGAAGAGTTCGAGCGGCTGCTGGAGGAGATGGGCGGGGCCTGATCGTCAGGGATGGCCGGGAAACCGGTCAGCAGGACACGCAGTTGTCGTTGTTGTGCGCCCCCAGGCTCTCGAGCAGTTCCAGCGCGTCCGGAAAGGGCTGGGTGCGCTGATACGGGCCGTTTGCCATATCGGCCGTCGTCTGCCCTCTCCGGCTGACCGCCAATACGTCCGTCCCACGCTCCGCCAGGTAGCGGATCATCTCCACATCGCCGCGCGAGGCAGCATGATGCAGGGCGTTGTATCCGTTGTGGTCGCGCGCGTTGATGTCGACCCCGAGCTCCTCCACAAGATACCTCACGGAGGGCAGCCAGCCGTCGGGAGCGTGCCGGTGGGAATTGCCCGCAAATCCCTCTCCGTAGCCCACGCCCGAGGCGGCGTGAATCGGGTACACCCCGGGGCCTCCCACCGGCACCGACGGTAACCCGGACGGATCCTCGGCGTCCGCACCGCCCCTGCGCCGCTCGGGCGGCTTCATGGTCGGTATGGAAGGATCGGCGCCGTACGCCACGAGCAGCTTCATGGCCTCCACGTCGGTCCCGTAGGCGGCGCGCCAGAAGGGGGTGGCGCCCTGGGTGTCCACCCGCAACAGGTCGAAGGTGTAGGACATGTACCACAGGTGCCGGGTCAGACGCGCGTTGGGGTCGGCGCCGCCTTCCAGCAGCGCTTCCATCAGCTCCAGGTAGGTCGTCTGCTGCTGCTGATAGGCCTGTTGCTGGGGATAGCGCGACTTCGGGACCCAGTAGGCGTTTATGGTGGCGTAAAGCGGGGTCGCCCCGGCGTCGCTCGCTGTGCGCGGATCGGCTCCCCGGCCGAGGAGAGTCATGGCCAGGTCAAAATGACCGTTGATGGTTGCCATGAGCAGCGGGCTGGTGTGGTCGCCGCCGCTCGCGCCGTTGATGTCCGCGCCTGCGTCCAGCAGCGCCAGGACCGTCTCCACATGCCCCTCGCGAACCGCGTGCAGGAGCGCCGTCATCCCGCCCTGGGCGCCCACCAGCCCCGTGTATCCGGGGAAGGCGTCCGGGGCTACTTCCCCCTCTTCCTGTTCGGATGCGGCCCGCGACCGGGAGGCCTGTACCTCATGGCCGGCCCGTACCGCGGCCTGCACCTGCTCGGGCGTGGGCCGCCAGGAGCGCGGGTCCTCGGCCTGTGCGCGGAACCCCTCCAGCACTGCGTCCCGCGCCTCCCCCGCCTCCCGGTCCACGGCGGCGAGGTCCACGATGTCCACGACCCGGGTGCGGAGCGTCAGGTCGGCCCCCTCCGCCAACAAAGCCCGCACCGCCTCCACCCGGTCGTTGGCTGCGGCGAACATGAGCGGCGTCTGTGCCCGCTCCGACTCGCGGGCATCGACTTCGGCGCCATGGCGGGCGAGGGCGGCCACCGCATCCGCGCTGCCGGCTCCGGCCGCGAAGTGCATGGCCGCCACGGCACCGGTCGCGGTCACCGCAAGGGGGTCGCTCCCCGCTTCCAGCAGTGCCTCCACGGCGTCGGCGCTCCCCGCTTTGGCGGCGAGGTGCAGCGGGGTGTAGTCACCGATACGGGTGACGGCGTCGACGGTGGCCCCGGCGTCCAACAGGACGCGCAACAGGGCGGCGTCGGCCCGCTCCGAGGCCCAGTGCAGCGCGGTCATGCCGTCGCCCTGGGGGAGGTTCACATCGGCGCCCTGGGCGATCAGTGCCTCCACGGCGTCGGCGTCTCCCCTCATGGCCGCGTCCGCCACCGGCGAGTCGACGGCGGCGGTCCACAGCAGAAGCGCGACAGCTCCCGCGCTCAGCCGGAAGCCGCGTCTCCCCCGGGACACCGTCCGTCCCGACCGCATCAGCGGCCCTGGTTGGATCGGCCGGCAGCCTCGGCGGCCATTGCCGGGTAGCTCAACCGGAACTCGCCCGTGCTGTCACCGAAGCTGTCCCTGTCGTCGTGTCCCAGGGAGTGCAGCATGCTCAACATCACGTTGGCCATCGGGGTGCCGTCGGGAGCCTTCAGGTGCAGCCCGCCTTCATGGCGCCCGTTCGCGCCGCCCAGCACGATGAGCGGACAGCGGCGATGGTTGTGCAGGTTCCCGTCCGCCATCGGCGAGCCGTAGATGACCATGGTCTTGTCGAGCAGCGTGGCGTCGCCCTCCGTCGTCTCCTCCAGCTTCTGCAGGAGATACGGAAGCTGCCCCGCCTGGAAGGTGTTGATGCGGGCGAAGTCGAGAATCGCCTCCTCGTTGCCCCCGTGATGCGAGGCCGGGTGGAAGGCCTTGTCGATGCCGCTCTCGGTGTAGACCCGCGAAGACGCGTCACGGCCCGTCTTGAAGGAGAACACGCGCGTGACGTCGGATGCGAAGGCCAGCACCTGGATGTCGAACATGAGCTGCATGTGCTCGGTGAAGGAGTCCGGGACTCCGGCCGGCGCCTCGGGCAACTCGCGCGGCTCTCCGCTGGTGTTGCGGTTCTCGATGCCCTCGATTCTCCGCTCCAGCTCGCGGACGTTCTCCAGGTAGCGATCCAGGCGCTGCTGGTCGTCCTGCGCGAGCGCTCGCCTGAGATACGCGACCTCCCCGGCGATCCAGTCGAGAATGCTCCCGTCGGTCCGTCTGCGGGCGGCGCGTTCCTCGGGCGTGCCTCCGGCCCCGAACAACATCTCGAACGCTACCCGCGGGTCGCGGATCATGGGAAGCGGTTCGGTGGACGAAGCCCAGCTGATGGTGTCGGTGTAGACGCAGGAGTAGCCGTATGCGCAGCCCCCCGACTGGTCCACGTTCTCGATGCAGAGCTGCATCGACGGGATCGGCGTGTCCTGCCCGAAGCGCTGCGCGTGCACCTGATCCATCGAGGTGCCCGCGAACACGTCCGAACCCCGCGTCTGCCTCGGATGGGCCTGGGTGAGGAAGACGGCGCTCGAACGGAAGTGATCGCCGCCGATCTCGTGGGGCATCCTGGCCTCGGCCATCCTCACGTCCGTGTTGCTGATGATGGTGAGGCGGTCGCGGTAAGGCTCGAGCGGAAGCAGCGAACTGGGGGAGAGGTCGAAGTTGCGGCCGGTCGCCTCGGGAGACCACAGGTATTGGGTGGCGCCCCACTCGTTGCAGCCTGCCGCTCCGTGCACCATCTCGATGGCAACCAGGCGGGTGGCGGGTTCGGCCGCCGCGCGGCGTGACCAGACGCTCCCCGCCGGGACCATGGCGTCCAGGAAGGGCAGGGCAACGGTCGCGCCGGCTCCGCGCAGGAAGGTACGGCGGGGGATGTGTGTCCCGGTGATGAAGTGCATCTCCACTCTCCTCGGATGGTTCGTCGCCGCTCGGGATGGCGGGGCGGCCGGGTTCGTCTTCGGTTCCCGGCCGCCGGCGCGCCTACCGGTCGGGCGGCTGCGGGGCGCTCTCCGCCAGCGCCTCGGGTACCCTCTTGGATCTGAAGGCGTCGCTCTTCACCACGCCCGCGATGAACGACGACATCCTGTAGTCATCTTCCGCCGCCTCCGCCACGATGGCGCGGATGGCGGGCTGATCGTAGTACTCGGTCCGACGGCCCAGCGCGTAGGTCATCAGGTTCGCCGTGAACGTGCGAATGAGCGGTTCCGGCCGCCGCAGGAGCGCCTCGCGCAGGTCGGCCGGGCTCGCGACCGTGCTGCCGTCGTAGAAGGTGCCCCGCGTGTCGAGCGGCATGCCGTGCTCGCGGATGCGCCACTTCCCGGTCACGTCGAAGTTGTCCAGCGCAAGCCCGATGGGATCCATGAACTGGTGGCAGGCGTTGCACACCGGGTTGGCGCGGTGCTTCTCCATGCGCTCCCGGGTGGTGAGCATGCGTCCGCCCTCCGAGTCCTCGGTTTCCTCAAGGTCCGGGATGCCCGGTGGCGGAGGGGGCGGAGGCGTCCCCAGTAGGACTTCCATGACCCACTTGCCGCGCAACACGGGCGAGGTCCGGTTGGCCACCGAGGTGAGGGTGAGGATGCTCCCGTGACCCAGCACGCCCCGCCGCTCGGCGCCGGGATAGGCCACCTGCCGGAACTGGCTGCCCAGCACTCCGGGAATGCCGTAGTGCCGCGCCAGGCGCTCGTTCGCGAAGGTGTAGTCGGCGTCGTACAGGTCGAGAACGTTCCTGTCTGCCTCGACCAGGTGGTTGAAGAACAGCTCGGTTTCGCGCAGCATGGCGTCGGCGAGCTGCTGGTCGTAGTCGGGAAACCAGAACTGATCCGGACGAACCAGCTCCAGATCCTGCAGGCGCAGCCACTGGCCTGCGAACCGGGGTCCCAGCGAAGCCGCTCGCGGATCGGCCAACATGCGCCGAACCTGCGCCTCCAGGACGTCCTCCCGGGCAAGCGCGCCTTCCCGAGCCAGCGACATCAGCTCGTCGTCCGGGGGCGTCCCCCAGAGGAAGAAGGAAAGCCGCGACGCCAGATCGACGTCGCCGATCCGGAAGGTCTCGCCCGGCTGGATGTCGGCCGGCGCCTCCTCCATCCGGAACACGAAGTGCGGGCTCGCCAGGATGGCCGTCAGGGCGGTCCCGATGCCCGCCTCGAAGCCCGCCTCCGCCTCTCCGGTGCGGTAGAAGGCCATGAGCGGCGCGATGTCGCGCTCGAGCAGAGGCCTGCGATACGCCTTGCCGGCAAGCTCCGTCAGGATGCTGCGCGCGCAGCTCTCGCTCTCGTGCGCCGACTCCGGGCGGCAGGTGAAGATCCGTTGACGGCTCGGGGTCTCCGAGACGCCGGACGCGTCGATGGGCCCGCCGATCACCAGGTCCCGAAGGTGGGGAAGCAGCGTCAGCCCGTAGCCGCTGATGCCCGTGTGCCGGTCCGCCAGCGACCATTCGTGGGGCGACATGAGGTCTTCCACCGGTCCCTCGGTGCGCTTGACGAAGGCCGCGGTCACCCGCTGCGGCCCGGCGCGCACAAAGACCGGATCGGTGCGCATGGAGATGCCTTCCGGATCGGAGATGTGCATCCACTGGTCCACGTCCAGCAGCGCCACCCGCTCGCCGTTGATCGAGACCTCGAGCTGCTCGAAGCGGGCGATCTGGCCGAAGAAGCCCTCCCCCGTGGTGGTGTGCTCGAAAACGATGCGGAACTGGTAGGTGCCGTCCGCGGGGAAGTGGTGGACCACGCTCACGCCGCCGCGCGTGCCGTAGGGCGCCCCGGGCACCCGCTCGTTCTGGGAGACGTAGCCCGAGACCGTGTAGGTCCGCTCGGCAGGCTGGGCGCCGGGGTTGCCGATGGCCAGGCGGCTGATCTGGTTGGCCGCGTTCATGTACGCGTCGAGGAGCGTGGGCGAGAGCAGCTGCGCCTCGGAGATGTTGTCGAAGTTCGCGCTCTTGGTATCGGGCGGCAGATAGTCGCCAGCGTCGATGCGCAGGTTCAGGAGGTCCTCTATCGACCTCGCGTACTCGGCCTGGTTGAGCCGCTGGAAGGTGCGTCCGCCGGGGTTGGGCGCCTCGCGCGCGGCCGCGTCCATCCTCCCTTCCAGCTCCTCCACCAGCGCCACGAGGGTGTCGCCGGCGGGCCGGGGCATCCCGGGGGGCGGCATCATCCCGGCACGCAGCTTGAGGATCATCTTCTCCGCGGTCTCTGGCCGCGACGGCGCCTGTTCCACGTCGAATCCGGCGAGCGAGAGGTTGCCCGTCAGGAGTGCGTCGTTGTGGCACACCTGGCAGTAGCGCTGCACCACGGCGGTGAGGGTGGCCGGCGCGATGGGGGTGTGGGCGACGTCCGAAACCGGCGCGTGGGAAGCTCCGTCCAACACGGCCCGGCCCGAGGCCAGACCGACCCCGGTGACCGTGTCGAGATCCCCGAAGGCTCCCAGTACAACCGATATCAGGCCCAGCAGTCCGACAGTCGTGACGTTCTTCACCGTGCTCCGCCCGTTGGATGCCGCCGCGTCTTCAGCAGGACTGGCAGTTGTTGTTGTTCAGGGAACCGAACGACTCCAGCAGCGCGATCGCATCCGGGTAGGGCGTAGTGCGCTGGTAGGGCCCGTTGGCCATGTCGGCGGTCGTCTGGCCGATGCGGCTGATGGCCATCACGTCCCCGCCACGCTCCACCAGGAAGCGGATCATCTCCGTGTCTCCCCGGGAGGCGGCGTGATGCAGCGCGTTGTAGGCGTCGTGGTCACGCATGTTGACGTCCGCTCCCAGCTCGTCCACCAGGTAGCGCATCGCGGGCATCCAGCCGTCCGGCGCGTGGCGGTGGGCGTTGGCCGCGAACCCCTGCCCATAGCCGACGCCTGAGGCGGCGTGAATGGGATAGATCCCCGGGCCTCCGACCGGTACTGCGGGAATCCCCGACTTGTCCGCGCCCGGATCCTCGTCCCAGGCGATGCGGCGGCGCGGAGGCGGCCTCTGCGTTGGAACGCGATGGTCGGCGCCGTATGCCACCAGCAGCTTCATCGCTGCGACGTCGGCCGCGTAGGAGGCGCGCCAGAAGGGCGTGGCCCCCATCATGTTGACGCTCAGGATGCTCCCGCCGTACTGGGTGAACCAGAGCCGCTTGGAGAGTCGCGCGTTCGGGTCGGCCCCCGCCCGCAGGAGCGCCTCCATGACCTCCATATGGGTGGCGTTCTGCTGGAGGTGAACGTTGGGCTGGGCGTACCCGGTTTTGGGGATCCACTGCTGATTGATGGTGGCAAAGAGGGGCGTCCCGTTGGCGTGGTTGGCCAGGTTCGGGTCGGCGCCGCGGTCCAGCAGCGCGAGGACCATGTCGAAGTGGCCGTTCAGGGCGGCGATGAAGATCGGCGTGGTCCCGTCCGCGCTGACCTGATCGATATCGGCGCCGGCGTCGAGGAGCGCCTCGACGGCCCCCGCGTGACCCTGACGCGCCGCGTGCAGCAGGGCGGTCATGCCGCCCATGTGCCCGACCTGCTGCCCCATGGAGAGGGGCTTGGGCGCCTCGGCCGGCTTCTCTTCCTCTTCGCCCTCTTCCTTCTGTTCCTGCGCCGCCCTGGCGGCGAGTTGGGCGTTGATCTGCTGGCGCACTCGGTCCTGTTCGCCGCCACGAAGTGACTCCTCCAGCTCGACCATGTCCACCACCGTGGTGGTGAGCGCGGGATCGGCCCCGCCGGCGAGCAGCGCCCGGATCGCCTCGACCCGGTCCTGCGCCGCGGCGAAGATGAGCGGCGTCTGGCCGGCCCTCTCCTCGCGACCGTCCACGTCGGCGCCGTGCTCGATCAGCGCGGCGACCGCTTTCGCATCGCCCGCGGCGGCCGCGAGGTGCAGGGGGGTCGCACCGCCGCTGCCGGTAAGTGCCGCCGGGTCGCTCCCCGCCTCCAGCAGCGCGCGCACCACCGCCCCGTGGCCGGCCCGGCTGGCCAGGTGCAGGGGCGTGTATTCGGCCATGCGGGTCACCGCCTCCAGGCCGGCGCCCGCGTAGACGAGCATGCGTGCCATCTCCAGGTCGCCGCGGTCGGCCGCCCAGTGGAGCGCGGTCATGCCGTCGCCCTGGGCGGCGTTGACGTCCGCCCCCTGCTGGAGCAGCGCGCGCACCGACTGGTGATCGCCGCGCATGGCCGCATCCGCGACCGGCGAGTCCGGCGGCGTCGCCGCCGAGACCAGGAGCGTCAGGACCAGGGCGGCCAAGAGCGCCGCGGGCCTTCGGACATCCGTTCTCCCCGCTCCCGCCCTCATTCCCTTTTCGCGCATCATCTCTCTCATCTGCTCTCCAGTGTGCGCGTCATATCCTCGAATTCGTGAGCTTCAGCGATCGCCCTCGCGCTCGCCTATCGGCTGGAGCTGCTTGCGTCGGCGGCCGCCACGGCAGGCAGCGACAGCGCGAACTCGCCGGTGCTGTCCCCGAAGTCCTCCAGGTCGTCCAGCCCCAGCTTGTGCAGCATGGTGAGCATCACGTTGGCCATGGGCGTGTCGTCGGGCGCGTGCAGGTGCAGGTTGCCCTCGAGCTGGCCGTTGGCCTTGCCGGCGAGGAACATGGGCACCCGCCGGTGGTTGTGGACGTTGGGGTCGCCCATGGGCGATCCGTACAGCACCATGCTGCGGTCGAGCAGGCTCGCGTCCCCGTCCATCGACTCGCTCAGCTTCTCCAGCAGGTACAGCGTCTGACCCGTGAAGAACTCGTTGAACTGCTGGAACTTGAGGATCTCCTCGTGGTTGTTGCCATGGTGCGACGTGGGGTGGAACGGCAGATCCAGCCCGCTCTCGGGATACACCCGGTTGGTCGCGTCGCGCGACAGCTTGAGGGTGAAGACCCGGGTCATATCGGTCTGGAAGGCCAGCACCTGCAGGTCGAACATGAGCTGCAGATGCTCGGTGAAGGAGTCGGGGACGCCCGCCGGGGCTTCCGGCAGGGCGCGCTCTGCGCCGCTCGCGTTCTGCTCCTCGATCATCTGAATGCGCCGCTCAAGCTCGCGCACGTTGTCCAGGTACTGCTCCAGCCGCACCCGGTCCTCTCCGGCCAGCACCATCCTCAACTCGGCCACCTCGCCCGCGATCCAGTCCAGGATGCTGCGGTTGGCCCGGCGCCGCTCGGCGCGCGCCTCGGGGGTGCCGCCCGCTCCGAAGAGCATGTCGAAGGCGACCCGCGGGTCGCGGATCATCGGCAGCGGCTCGGTGGGGGAGGCCCAGCTCAGGGTGTCGGTGTACACGCAGGCGTAGCCGTAGGCGCATCCGCCCGCCTGATCCACGTTCTCGATACAGAGCTGCATCGACGGAATCGGCGTCTCCTGGCCGAAGCGCTGCGCGTACAGCTGATCCATCGAGGTCCCCACGAAGACGTCCGATCCCTCGGTCTGCTTCGCGTGCGCCTGGGTGAGAAAGGTCGCGCTCGAGCGGAAGTGGTCGCCGCCGATCTCGGGCGCGGTGTAGGCGTCCGCCATGCGCACGTCCGTGTTGCTCACGATGGTGAGGTAGTCCTGGAAGGGTGCGAGCGACTTCATGGCCGTGGGGCTCAGGTCGAAGTCGCGGCCGGTCTTCGCGGGTGACCACAGGTTCTGGGTCGCGCCCCACTCCGTGCACCCGGAGGCCCCGTGCACGATCTCGATGGCGATGAAGCGGGTCTGCTCCAGGTCGGCCGAGGCCCGGGCCCATCCCGTGCCCGCGGGCACCATGGCGTCAAGGAAGGGAAGCGCGAGGGATCCGCCCATCCCGCGCAGGAAGGTACGCCTGTGGATGTGTTTGCCGGTGAGGAAGTTCATCGATTCGCCTCCCAGGACGTTCAGCCCTTCTTCAGTTGGATGACGTCTCCTCCGTGAGGAGTGCATCCGTACGCTTCATGGAGAATGCGTCGCTCTGGACCACGCCCAGTATGAACGACGACATCCGGTAGTCGTTGGCCTCCGCATCGCGCGTGATCTCGCGGATCGCAGGCTGATCGTAGTGCATCACGCGGCGCCCGAGCGCGTACGCCATCAGGTTCTTGGCAAAGGCGCGCACGATCGGGACGGGGCGCTTGAGGAGCACGTCGCGCAGGTCGCCAGGGCTCGCCACGGTGGTTCCGTCGTAGAAGGTTCCCCGGGTGTCGAGCGGCATGCCGTACTCGCGCACCCGCCACTCCCCGGTCACGTCGAAGTTGTCCAGCGCCAGGCCGATGGGATCCATGAACTGGTGACAGGCCTGGCACACCGGGCTGGCCCTGTGCTTCTCCATGCGCTCGCGCGTCGTCAGGACCTTGCCCTCCTCCGTGCCCTCGGTGGCCTCCAGCGCCGGGACGTCCGGCGGCGGCGGGGGGGGCGGGGAGTCCAGAAGCACTTCCATGACCCACTTGCCGCGCAGCACGGGCGACGTGCGGTTCGCCATCGAGGTGAGCATGAGGATGCTGCCCTGTCCGAGGAGCCCGCTGCGGCGGTCGTCCGGGTACGCGACGCGCCGGAAGCCGTTGCCCGCGACGCCGGGGATGCCGTAATGGGCGGCGAGCCGCTCGTTCACGAAAGTGTAGTCCGCGGTGAGGATTTCGAGCAGGCTGCGGTCTTCCTGCACGAGATTCTGGAAGAAGAGCTCGGTCTCGCGCCTCATCGCGTCGGACAGCGTCAGGTCGAAATAGGGGAAGGTGTAGATGTCCGGTGCCACCTTATCCAGGTCCTGCAGCCGCAGCCACTGCGCCGCGAAGCGGGTCGACAGCGCTTCGGAGCGGGGATCCGCCAGCATTCGCAGCACCTGCCGCTCGAGCTCGTCTGCGTCGTCCAGCCTCCCGCGGCGCGCCGCCTCCATCAACTCTTCATCCGGAGGAGAGCCCCAGAGGAAGAAGGACAGCCGCGAGGCGACGGCGGCTCCGTCGAGCTCGTATTGCTCTCCGGCGCGGGTGCCCGAGGGCGGTTCCTCGAAGCGGAAGACGAAGTGCGGGCTGGCCAGGAGTGCCTGCAGCGCAAACCGAATGCCGCGTTCGAAGCCTCCCTCATCGGCTCCGATCTCGTAGAAGGCCATCAGGTCCGCGATGTCGCTGTCGGTGGCGGGCCGCCGGTAGGCCTCCGTTGCCAGGCGCGAGAAGATGCTGTGGGCGCACGTGGGTGCCTCTTCGGGAGAGGTCGGTCGGCAACTGAAGATCTTCTGCCGGCTGGGCGTCTCCGATACGCCCGTAACGTTGTTGGGGCCACGCACCGCGAACTCGCGCAGGTGCGGCACCGTTGTGAGCGCCAGGTCGGGCCATCCGCTGTTGACGGCGCGGCCGAGCGGTGCGCGCACTTCCTCCACCGGCCCCTCGAAGGTCCTCACGAAGGCGGCGGACACCTGACGGGGGCCGGCGCGCACGAAGATGGGGTCGGTGACCATCTCCCGGCCCTGCTGCTCGTTCTCCGTCCCGCCGCGCAGGTTCACGTCCAGGAGGGCCACCCGCTCGCCGTCGAAGGAGACCTCGATCCTCTCGCCGGCCGCCCTGCCGCCCACGCCGTGGAACTGCATCCAGAACACGTACTCCCCGTCCGCCGGGAAGGTATGGTTGATGGCGATACCGCCCCGCGACCCGTATGGCGTGCCCTCCACGTGGACGAGCTGCGACGCGCGCTTCTCGACCTTGTAGGCCACCTCGCGCGGCGAGGCTTCGCGGTCCCCGATCGCCAGGCGGCTGATCTCGCTGGCGGCGTTGAGGTACGCCTCAAGCAGCGTCGGCGAGAGCATCTGCACGTCGGCGATGTTGTCGAAGTTGGCGCTCTTGGTGTCCAGGGGAAGGTACTCGCCGGCGTCGACGTCGAGGCCGAGCAGGTCCTTCACCGACTGCGCGTATTCCGCCCGGTTGAGGCGCTGGAAGGTGCGCCCTCCGGGGTTGGGATTGCGGCGTGCGGCATCGTCTATGGTGTTCTCGAGCGTCTCGGCCAGGGCCAGCAGGGTGTCGCCGGCGGGACGGGGCATCCCGGGCGGGGGCATCATGCCGGCACGCAGCTTGCGGATCATGCGCTCTGCGGTCTCGGCGTTCTGCGCGGCCGCTTCCACCTGGAAGCCCGACAGGGTCATGTTGCCGGTCAGGAGGGCGTCGTTGTGGCAGACCTGGCAGTACCGGGCCACAACCTCGGTGAGGGTGGCGGCGGGTAGGTCGGGAGCCGCGGCCGCGTGGTCCGCGGGAGGTGGCGGAGCGGGAGGGGCGTCCGTGAACAAGCCGCTTCCGCTCGCCCCGACCATCAGGACGACGCCCAGGACGGCCGTGGCGCCAGAGAGTGCATTCATTCCGTGACCTCCGGATCGCGGACGTGCGCCACCATTCCGGCCCGCCCGGACTGCGCAAGCCACCCGGTGGGACCGGCCTGATCTCACACGTCTGAGATGCAGACAATTTCCTACGACTAACATAGGTTTCCACAGGTGGGTTCGCCACCACGCGCGGGCCGGAAAACAGAGAGGCGGGTTCAGGATGTTCAGCCAATTCGTTCGCAAATCGTGCGCGTGTGCGCTTCTCCTCGTCTCGTGCCTCAACCCGCCCCTGGAGCCACAGCCGCTGACGGTCACCCTGACCGCGAGCCAGGAGAGCGCGGCCGTGGGCCAGGAGATCCGCTTCCGCTACGAGTCGCGGGGTACAAACCTGTCCCAGACCGTGGTGGAATACGGCACGGGCGACCTGGAGACCATCCCGTTCCTCTACACCGGCGGCGCACCCGTCAACATCAACTCGCAGGCCGGGCATTTCGACTACGCCTACGAGGAGCCGGGCACCTACGTCGCGCGCGCGACGGTGTCCACGGTGGCGGGAGACTCGCAATCCGCCACGGTGACGGTGATGATCAGCGGCTCGTGATGTGCAACCGCCCTCGCACACCCCCTGACTCCCGTTCCCGGGCCCGGCGGAACTTGTTCGTCGCGGCCTGCGTGACGGCCACGGCCCTGCCGGCGAGCGCCCCGGAGGCGGTCGCCCAGTGGGTCGAGCCGCCCGGCCGCGGCTGGATGGACGTCTCGGTGTTTCACCTGGACACGCGAGACGCCTTCCACTCGGACGGTGACATCCGGGCCTTCGACCCTTTCACAGAGGCGCACGCCGTAAGCACGTCCGTGTTCGCTACGGTCGCGCTGGGGCTGGTTCCCGGTCTGGACGCGTGGGTGCAGGTGCCCTTCCAGCGGCTCCGGTTCGACGACCTGGGCGGCGACCGACTGCGCACGGGCATCGGCGACACGCGCTTCTACCTGCGCGTTCAGCCCGGCCGCTATCTGGGCAGCGGGTTTCCGCTGGCGATCCGGGGCGGGGCGAAGGTGCCCGTGGGTGATTTCGCCGTGGACGCGGAGATCATTCCGCTTGGGGACGGACAGAGAGACTGGGAGCTGGTCCTCGAACTGGGCCACTCCTTCTACCCCGTGCCCGCATATGTGAGCGCGTGGATCGGCAACCGGTGGCGGGAGGAGAACCTGGAGTCGCGGAGGGATTTCGGCGACGAAGTGTTTTTCCTGCTTTCCGGGGGGATCGAATTCGGGCGGCTGGGGACGAGCTTCATCGCCGAGGGCTGGGACGGAGGCGTTCCGGTCATCGAAGGGCTCCGGGTCGCGACGGCATCCCGCTCCATGCTGCGCCTCACGCCCTCCCTCAGCTACAGGCTGGGGGCTGGCTCGGCCAGGGCCGGAGTCCAGATTCCTCTGCGCGGTACCAACCTGCCCGCTGGCAACACGCTGGTAATCGGCTATTTTGTAAGGTTGGGGCCGGAAGCGTGACCCGATATGGACCGTGGCACGGATTGTGCCCCCGCTTGGCGGCAGACCAGGTGTCGGCGACCGTTCATCCGGGAACGCACGACCTGGTCGAGCCATCCACTCCTGATACTGCGTCGCACGATACGCCATGACCCAATCGAGACACGCCCAGGTCCTCCATCGCCGACTCGCTCTGACGGTGCTTTCGCTCTCGCTCCTGGCGTCGCCGGGATACGGGCAGTGGATCGAACCCGAGCGCCAGGGGTGGGCCTCGTTCGCCATGTACTATCTCGACACCCGCGAGGAATTCAGCCCCACGGGCGAAGTCCGCAGCATCCTTCTGGACGGTCACGCGCAGACCGCATCCTCCTTCCTGACTCTCGCGATGGGAATCGCCCCCGGGGTGGACATCTGGGTGCAGCCGTCCTACCACCGCCTCGAGTTCGCCGACCTCGTAGGCACCCGCACTTCGTGGGGGTTCGGCGATACCCGCGTGTTCGTGCGCACGGCTCCGCTGCGGCTTCTGGGCAGCGACTTCCCCTTCGCGATCCGCGCAGGCACCAAGCTTCCGACCGATTTCGATTCCGGCACCGATATCATCCCCCTGGGAGACGGGCAGCGCGACTGGGAAGTGATGGGGGAGGTGGGGCACTCCTTCTGGCCCCGGCCCTTCTACCTGCAGGCGTGGGCCGGATACCGGTGGCGCGAGGCGAAGGAGGACGGAGGCGACTTCGGCAACGAGCGCTTCTTCAACGTGAGCCTGGGCGGCGGCGGGGAGCCGCTTGGCTTCAAGATCCAGTTCGAGGGGTGGTACGGTGGGGCGTTCACGGCCCCGGGACTTGGGGGAGCGGGACTGAAGCGCGAGATGGTGCGGCTATACCCCTCGCTGCTGGTGACCGCGGGTCCCGGGCAGGTGGAACTGGGTTCCCGGCTGCCCCTGTCGGGTCAGAACCTCGCCACCGGCCCCGAAATCGTGGTCGGCTACTTCACCCGCCTTTCGATCTAGGCTGGCCGCCAAGTCAGCTCAGATAGGTCAGAAGTTCCGGGTCGTACAGGTCGCCGACGAACTCGCTGTACCCATTGAAGAGCAGTGTTGGTTGCTGCTCACCGCCCGTGGTGGCATATAACTGCCTTTCCTCGGCCTGCGACCAGCGCGGATGGGGCACGTCCGGGTTGACGTTCGAATAGAACCCGTACTCGTTCGCCGCATAGTCCGACCAGAAAGTGGGCGGAATGGTGTCGGTGAATTCGATTTCGAGGATGCCCTTAATGCTCTTGAAACCGTACTTCCACGGAAGCGCGAGCCGCAGCGGAGCTCCGTTCTGTTTGGGCAGGGGCTCGCCGTAGGCGCCCGTGACCACGAAGGCGAGCTCGTTCATGGCTTCGTCCAGCCGCAAGCCTTCGTAGTAGGGCCAAGGCCACAGCGAGCCGCTCTCCTGTCCGCGCGCCTGCTCGGGCCGGTGGAAGCTGCGGAAGGCGACGTACCGCGCGGAAGACTGGGGTTCGGCCAGCTCGATCAGCTTGCTCAGCGGATAGCCGATCCAGGGAACCGTGATCGACCACGCCTCCACGCACCGCAACCGGTAGAGCCTCTCCTCGATCCCGAATCTGGCCTCGAGCGCGTCGACGTCCCAGGTGCCCGGAGCGTTGCAGAGCCCGGAGAAGGTCACCGTCCAGGGGCGCATCCGGAACGGTCCCGTCAGTCGCCACACGCTCGTCTTGGTCGTCGTGAACTCGTAGTAGTTGTTGTACGTCGACGTGACCCTGCGATCGGTGATCGCCCGTGAGCCAACATCATACCTGATGTTCCGTTCGGGCGGATACAGGTCGGTGTTGGGAGAAGCGCAGATGGTATGCAGCGGGTCTCTCGGCGGATCGTCGTCGCACGTGGCGGCGTTCGCATCCGGCGGGGTTACGGGTTGGGTGGGATCCGTGGGATCCGGCGGCGGATCCGGCTCGACGGGATCTTCTTCGTTCGCGATGAACCTGGAGCCGCACGCGGCGGACCCCAGCGCGGCCACCCCGAGACCCAGTGTGCGCACGAATTCCCGACGCCGCAGATACACCCCGTGGGGCGTTGCCTCGGATTCCGGGATTCGCCACCCGGGCGGAATGATGATGTTCGCCATCTTCTTCTCTCGTACCTCTCGTTGCGGACAGGGCAGCGGGATGTAAATGATGTCCCACCCGTCACCGTTCTACGGTTCCGCGGGCTCACAGGGTCCCGGTTTGGGCAGGTCCAGACCTGCATCGACCGTGAAGCGCTTACGCACGACCGACCCGAAGACACCCGTGCCGTCCCCGTGGAGGCTGGGAACGCGAACGATGCCCGACGGGTTGAAGGCGCCGCGCCGTACCCAGTTGACGTAGTTGCGGTCGGCGGCGGCGACCACCACTTCCGCCTGCGTTCCGAAAGGTAGTCCCTCCTGCAGGACCAATGCCAGATCACGCCCCAGGTTGGGACGATCGAACAGGCCGAACTCCGAAGGGAATACGATCGTGGTATCCGCTTCCGATACCGACAGCCCCACCAGGAGCAGCGGGTCTTCCTCCACTTCGATGTTCGTGTCCTCGAGCGCTGCGGTGAGGTTGATGATCTGCGTCTCGGAAATGTAGGCCCACGCGCCTTCGGCGCGGGTCCATTCCACAGTGAGGCGTTGGGCCGGCTCCAGAGAGCATTTCCGGCGGCGATTGATGCGCGGGGTCCGGAGTTGGTAGGGGCCCGGTACCCGCGTCTGCCCCGTGATGCGGCCTCCGTCGGGCAGACGAATGATCGTTTCCACGAAGGAACCGGGACCGAAGTAGCGGGGGTCGAGCGGTTGCGCGAAATAGCACGATCCCGGGAAGTCCTCCGGCAGCTCGTCGCCGGCACAGAAGGAAGCCTCCGCCGGACGGAGGCGAACTATGGAGGCGCGGGACTCCGCGCGCAGAAACACGTCCGCGGAGGACAGCTCCCGCGACGAGCCGGCACTTCCCAGCGTGCGATGGATCCACGCACTGGCGGAGATACCGTCGACATCGGAGGAGAGATACACCTCGGCGACAACCACGTCCTCGGACTGCGCGACGGTGATCTCCTGCAGTTCGCACGCCGGGACCGACGCCAGCAGTGCCGTCAGTGCGCAGGTGGTGCCGAAGCCGCGACCCATCAGAACGTCACCTCCACCCCCACCGTGGGCAGAATGGGGAACATCGACAGGCCGGAGCGGGTCGCCGTTGCCGCAGAATAGTCGAAGAAATAGAAGAGCACGTTCCTGCGGTTGTAGACGTTGAGCACGTCCAGATGGGGCGTGAGCGTTCCCCAGCCGAAGGTGAAGGTTCTGCGCATGCTCAGGTCGAGGCGGTGATACGCCGGGTAGCGGTTGCCGTTGCGGGAGCCGAGCAACATGGCGTTGGCTTCGTCTTCCTGCATGGTGAGGCGCCCACCCGAGACGTTCTGCGGCGAGAAGTACACGAAGGAGGCCAACGGACGGGTGTAGGGCAACCCGGTTCCCAGGTTCCACCGCAGCCCGCCGCGCAGGCCCGCCGGCATGGGAATCCGCAGGACCACGTCCAGGTCCAGCCGGCGGTCGAAGATGGGGGGGTAGGTATGGTCGGGCGGCGGGGTCCGGCCGCTCAGGAAGTTCGGGAAAGTGCGGGTGGCGCGGAGCCACGAAGCGGACACCCATCCGGTCACGCCCTCACCTGTCTTGCGCACGAAAAAGTCGATCCCGCGCGACCGGCCGCTGCCGGGCAACAGGTCGTCGTCGCCGCGGTTCGGGTCGTCGACCGGATTGAAGGTGGTGACGCCGTCGAACAACCGCTCGTATGTCTCCAGCGACGCAAACCACCCTCCCGGGAAGTATGCGTCGACCCCCACCTGCACCTGGTCGGAGGCGATGTGAGGCGCAAGGTGCCCGGTGAGTACCCATACATCGATGCCGATGGGCACCTCGTCGTCCCGCGCCGAGTGCAGGAACTGAGTGAAACGCCCCGCCGCGGCCTTCACCGCGAGGTCGCCGCCCCGGAAGAACCGCTTTACCGCGATCCTCGGGGCAAGCTGGTTGATGGGACTGCCCAGGGAGGGTGCCCAGCGGTCCGCCCGCAGCCCCGTTTCGACCAGCCAGGCCAGCCCGCCCCTCCACTCGGCATGCGCGAAGACGCCGCCGAGCCATCCTTCGCCCGAATTGTCGGCGAATTGCGTGCCCCCCGCCCGGACCAGATTGAGGTGCGTCATCCGGTCCGCCGAGATCCCGCTCTTGAGCGTCCAGCGCCGACCCAGAGCATGTTCCAGTTCGGCGCCCAGCGAAAGCTGCGAGATGCCGC
This sequence comes from Gammaproteobacteria bacterium, assembly GCA_009840525.1. Lineage (GTDB taxonomy): Bacteria > Gemmatimonadota > Gemmatimonadetes > Longimicrobiales > Gaopeijiaceae > BD2-11. Next base: position 29,637 of record VXNP01000125.1, on the reverse strand, counting down.
TGCTGAACTCCGTATCCGAGAAATCGGGGAAGGCCAGCGCGGAGTTGAAGCGGGTGTAGCCTGCCCGCACATCGAGGGCGCCTCCGTCGCGGCGAGGCATGGTCCAGCGCATGCCGATGAGGTCGTTGCCCCATTCCCAGGCCGCACGCAGGGGAAAGCCGTCTTCATCGTCCTCGTCGACCTCGGTCAGGTTGAAGACGTCGTCGCCCGTGTAGGCTGTGATCAGGATGCGGCTTCCGCCGGGCGTCCACCCCTCCACCACGCCCTGGAAGTCCGTCAGGTGGTAGGGGACCGACCTCGGCAGCTGGTCGAACCAGGAGCGCCGGCCGGACGCCCGCCACTTGAGGCGCTGAAGCCCGAGCGTCCGCTCCACCACCGCCGGCGCCCTGCCTCCGAGAGCCGCGCGCGCGGCAAGCAGCGATACGCCCCCGCGGACGTTGAAGTCGTCGGTCCCGGGATCGCTTTCGACGAGCAGCAGCGACGACACCCGGCCGCCGTGTTCGGCGGGGAAGCCACCCGAGCTCAGCTCGACCCGCCCCACCATGTCGGCGTTGAAGACCGAGAAGATGCCGCCCAGGTGGAACGGGTTGAAGATGGGCACGCCGTCCAGCAGGATCAGGTTCTGATCCGCGGAGCCGCCGCGCACGTTGAAGGACGCTGTGAAGTCGGAGGTGGACACCACCCCGGGCAGCACCTCGACCGCCCGGATGGGATCCGCTTCCGCGAGCCCGGGAACGAGGCGAAGTTCCGCCTGCGAGATCTCGCGGACGGTCACGCCTGCGGTCTCCAGGAAGCGGCTGCGCTCGCGGGTTTCCGCCGTACTGATGGATACGCCTTCGAGCACCACGGGGGTGGCGGTGAGCGTCACGTCGACCTCGATGCGCCGATCAGCGACGATCTCGATGGGCTGGACGACCTCTCCATATCCAATTCGCTCGACGCGGAGCAGGTAGCGCCCGGGCAGCAGGCTCTCGATCCGGTAGTAGCCGAAGCGGTCCGATTCAGCGATACGCTCGATTCCGTCCGGCGCTTCCGGGGGTGCGAGCAGGATATTGGCGGCGAAGACCGGGGGACCATCGGAATCGACGACCCGGCCTTCCACGCCGCCGGTCTGCGCGGTGAGTACCCCGGGAAGCAGGCTGAAGACTGGCAGCAGTCCGTGGATGCGTCCCCGCGAGCACGGGGGCCGGCGACGGGCCGGGCCGTCAGGGGAGCGGGGACTCGCCGCCGAGACACTGTTGGCGGTCGCGATCTGTCGCTTCAAGAAGGTATTCCCGTGTTGGGGTGCCCGACCCTCCCGGAACCGCCGTTGCGCGATCCCCGGTTCAGGTTCATTTTGGATTCTCCGAAGTTGGCCGAGTATTCCCGCTGACGAACCCCGGTTCGCAATGTACGCAATCCGGACCCACAACGAAGATACGCGCCGCCACGGCGGGCAGCAGTCCGTCGTCGAGGCCTGCTCGTGTCCATGTTGCGTCCCGATGCGGGGTTGGGCGGGCCGACCCATGTAGCTCCCTCAAGAATCACCAGAGGATGCTCGGAGGCCCGACCAGCGACCCGGCTGGCGGGCGTTTTTGTTATCCCCTTGCCGAGAACGGTTTCAGGCAATCCCCTGATGGAGGAAGATTCCGATGACGAGATGGATCGTTTCAGCGGTAGCGCTGCTGGTACTGGCCGGCGGCGGCTGGCTGGTGATGAACCCGGCTGCTCCCGCGGAGGAAGCGGCGGCGCCCCACCCGCACGAATACTCCCCGGTGGTTGCCATCGACCTGACCGCGGAGGTAGCCGGCGCGGGCGGGGACAGACTGGTGCCCTGGGAAGTTCTCCGCCGTGACTTCTCCGGCATCTCGAGGGACGGAGCCGAGATCGACCTTGAGCAAGTGGTGCGCGGCAACAGGGTCACCCTGCTGACCTATTTCGCCGAGTGGTGTGCCAACTGCCGGTACGAGGCTCCCGACCTGGTGGCCAAGTATGGCGCGCACGGGGACGAAGGTCTGATGATCATCGGGCGCAGCGAATACTCCCACCCGGACGTTGTGGACGAATACGTCGACGAGTTCGGCATTGAGTATCCCGTCATCCTGGGAAGCCCCAATCCGGACCCCGACAACGAGGACCTGGTGCGCGTCACGACCGCCCACTTCCGCATGCGCAAGGCGCTCCTCGATCCGCGCAAGTGGGGCACGCCCCTCAACATCGTGGTGGTGGACGGCGACCCCACCCGGGCTTCGATCGTGACCGGCGAGTTCTTCCCGGGAGCGTTCGACGAAACCTTCGGCGGATACCTGGACGGAACCATGGCGGCGACCGATGAGGCGTCGGACATGGACCGATAGCCCGGACCGACCGACACCCGCACAGCCTCTGAACAGGGCGGGCCGGAGGGACGGCTGCACCATTGCCAACCCCGGCCCGTCCGATTGCGCTGTCGTCATGCTTCGCGGGGCGCCAACCTCCGTTCCCGCGCGCGCCCACAGTCTCCCCATTGCCCGTCGCCACCCTCCCTTGCGCTGCCGCCCCCGAGCGCTCTATCTAGGGGTTCGTAGCAATTGCAGTTAGAACCCGCTCGGATGGTCACTTCACGGGTGCCGCCGGGCCTCATTCTCGGGGAGGAGGAAACGCCGTGGCCCGCTCGTACACAGTCGTAACCCGCACCGCTCTCGCCGCTTGCATCATCGCCGGGCTCGCCCCCGCCACTGCGACCGCCCAGGACCCAACCCCGGCAATGGAGTACCGCCAGACCATCATGGGCAGCCTGAACGCGCACCGGGGCGCCCTGACAGCCATCCTGAACGAGGACGTGCCCCATGAGGCGCATGTCCTCGGGCACGCGCTCACGCTGCAGCAGTTGTCGGTGATGGCATCGGACATCTTCCCCGAGGGATCCCACGGCGACGGCTCGCGCGCGCTACCGGACATCTGGAACGACGCCGACGGATTCGGAGAGGCTCTCTCCGCCTTCCAGAGCGCCGCAGGCGCGCTGGCGGACGCGGCTCGTGCGGGCGACATGACCGCTGTCGGCGACGCGGCCGCGGGCCTGGGCCGCACCTGCGGCGGCTGCCACCGCCCATTCAGGGCGCGCCCCACGGGATAACCCCCCTCCGGCAATCGGCGTGACAGTTCGGGTGCGCGCGGACCTCTGACCCGGGCGCATCGGTAGTACGAGAGGCGGCACGCCCGCTCGGGCGGCCGCATGGGCTTGTTTTCTCGCGCGCATCTCGCGAATGATGGACCCATGTACCTGAACACCATGACGGAGGCAAGCACCATGCGACGAACCGGAGCGAAACTCGTGATGGCGATGGCGATCATCATGCTCGCCCAGGGATGCGTCAGCACGCCCGGCGACACCCCGGCCGTGCGCCAATTGCGCGAGACTCTTACGGGCGACCAGTTGGCGCAGGTGTGTGCGGACGGCGGTCCCGCGGCCGACGCGCCGGACGTCAGCGTCCTCTCGGCGGAGGAACTCGACCACCTGTGCGACCGCAATGTCCGGCGCGACCCGAATGTGATCGTTGCCGAGGAACTCGCGCCCTACGCCACCATGATGCTCGCCGACGCGATCCGCCAACTGCGCCCCCGCTGGATGAACGTGCGCGGCGCGCCGAGCATCGAGTTCGGGGGTGACCGCCGGGTGCCCGTTGTTCTGGATGGCGGAGCTCCACAGGACTGGGGAATCCTGGATTCGCTACGCCCCGACCAGGTCCAGGCTGTTCGCTTCCACAGCGCCGCCGACGCCACCATGCGCTGGGGAACGGGGTTCCCCAACGGGCTGATCGAGGTTACGACCATGAGAGGCGGCGGAGGCTGAGGGGCAACCCCGAACCGAACCCACGCACGCGAAACGCCCGCCACGAGAAACCGTGGCGGGCGTTTCGCTGCTCCGGCCCTAAAGGGGGGTGCGAAGATCGCCTCTACGCTTCTCTCCTAGCAGGAGATGCAGTTGTGGTTGTTGACCGCGCCCATGTTCTCCAGTAGCGCGATCGCCTCCGGATACGGGGTCACGCGCGAGACCGGACCGTTGGCCATGTCGACCGTGGTCTGACCCCGGCGGCTCACCACCATCACGTCGGCGCCGCGATCCACCAGCCACTGGATCATCTCGGTGTCTCCGCGCGCGGCCGCGTGGTGCAGCGGGGTGTAGCCGTTGGCGTCCCGCTGGTTGACGTCGGCCCCGAGTTCGAGGAGGTACTCGACCGCGGCAATCCAGTTGCCGGGGATGTGGGTGTGGGCGTTGCCGGCGAAGCCCTGGCCGTAGCCGACGCCCGAGGCGGCGTGAATGGGGTACACGGCCGGGCCTCCCACCGGGACCGGCGGCAGGCCTGAAGGATCGACCTGTTCCTCATCCTCGGTGTCGCCAGTGCGCGGGTTGCGGCCCCGGCGGCGCTCGGGCTGCTTGGCGGTAGCGATGTTCCAGTCCGCGCCCCATGAGCGCAGCAGCTTCATGCCATCGAGGTCGAGAGCCCTTGAGGCGCGCCAGAAGGGTGTCACGCCGTCCTGGTTCTCAAGCCCGCAGTTGCCGTTCCCGCACCCGCTGTAGGTAAAGTACCAGAAGTTCTTGGTCACCTGGTGGTTCACTTCGGCGCCGGCGTCGAGCAGCGCCATCGCGAGGTCGAGATAGACGGTTTCCTGCTGCTCGTGGGCGCGAGGCTGCGGATAGCGTGACCGGGGCGACCACTGGACGTTGAAGGCGGCGTAGAGGGGCGCCACGCCGTCGACGGTGGCCAGGTTGGGATCCGCACCACGTTCCAGCAGCTTCATCGCCAGGTCGAAACGGCCGTTGATGACCGCCATTGTGAGCGGGCTGGTATTGTCGGACTCGGTAACGAAGTCGATGTCGGCGCCGCCGTCGAGCAACGCCATGGCTGCATCAATGGCTCCCTCGCGCGCCGCGTGGTGCAGCGCGGTCAGGCTCCCCCATTTCTCGTCGGGAGGCTGCCGGAAGAAGGCCCTTGGGTCGTCCTCGTCCTCCTCTTCTTCCTCCTCGGGGACCACGCCGGCGCGCTGCACGGCGCGCGCGACCTCCAGGGCGGCCTGGATCTGAGCCGGCGTCGGCAGCTCGTTGCCGTCACCCTTGAAGGCATCGAGCACTTCCTGCATGCGTTCGCTCGCGTAGTTGTCCACCTCGCTGCGAGTCGCGGCTTCCATGAGGGTGGTCGTGACGTTGGGGTCCGCCCCTCTCTGCAAGAGAAGCGTCACGACATCCGCACGGTCGGCGGCCGCCGCGAACATCAGGGGCGTCTGCTGGGCATCGCCCGCCCGCGCGTTGACCTCTGCGCCGGCGTCCACCAGATGCTTCGCGCCCAAGGCACTGCCCGCGCCCGCCACCAGGTGGAGAGGCGTGGAGCCCGTGGCCGCCACAGTGCCCGGGTCCGCACCGGCGTCCAGCAGTACGCGAATGACCCCGGCAGCTCCCTTCCTGCCGGCTACGTGGAGAGGCGTATAGGCGCCCAGCCGGGTAGTGACCTCGAGGATCGCTCCGGCACTCACCAGAATCTCGGTGATTTCGGCATTGCCGGTCTCGGCTGCCCAATGGAGGGCGGTCATGCCGTCGCCGCGCGCGGCGTTGACGTCCGCTCCGCCCGCCAGCAGGGTTCGCACCGCCGTCGCATCACCCTTCATGGCGGCATCCGCCAGTGGCGAATCCGGCGCGGCCGCGGATGTGAGCAGCATGCTGACGGCGAGCGCCGCCAGCGCGTTTACGTGCAATCTCTTCTTCATGCTGACCGTCCCCGGCTTAGCGTGACTGACTTGCCTCTTCGACCGCGGTCAACACCGAACTCGGCACGTTGAACTCGCCCGTGCTGTCGCCGAAGCTGGACATTTCGTCGAAGCCGAGCTTGTGCATGACGTTCAGGAAGACGTTGGCCATCGGGGTTCCATCCGGCGCCTTCAGGTGCATGTTGCCGGCGAGCTGGCCGTTCGCGCCGCCCAGCAGCAACAGCGGGCACCGGCGGTGGTTGTGGATGTTCGGGTCTCCCATGGGCGACCCGTAGATGATCATGGTCTGGTCGAGCAGGCTCGAGTCGCCGTCCTGGCTGTTGTGCAGTTTCTCCAGGAGGTACGGCAGCAAGCCCACGTAGAACCGGTTGATGGTGTTGAAGTCGAGGATCGTCTCCTCGTTGTTGCCATGGTGCGATGTCGGGTGGAACGGGCTGTCGGTGCCGCTCTCCGGATAGATCCGGTTGGACGCGTCACGGCCTGTCTTGAAGGAGAAGACGCGCGTCATGTCGGACTGCAGCGCGAGCACCTGCAGGTCGAACATCATCTGCATGTGCTCGGTGAAGGAGTCCGGGACGCCCGCGGGAGCCTCGGGCAGCTCGCGCTGCTCGCCGCTCGAGTTCTGAGCCTCGACCATCTGAATGCGGCGCTCGATCTCGCGCACGTTGTCCAGATACTGGTCCATGCGTCGGCGGTCGGTTGCGCCCAGTTCGCGCCTCAGGTAGGCGACCTCGCCCACGATCCAGTCGAGGATGCTCGCGTTCTCGCGGCGGCGCGCCTGGCGCTCCTCCGGGGTGCCGCCGGCACCGAAGAGGAGGTCGAAGGCGGTGCGCGGGTCGCGGATCATCGGCAGCGGCTCGCTCGGCGAAGCCCAGCTGATCGAGTCGGTGTAGGCGCACGAGTAGTTGTACGTGCAGCCGCCGGCCTGGTCGAGATCCTCGATGCAGAGCTGCATGGAGGGGAGCGGCGTCTCCTGTCCGAAGCGCTCGGCGAACATCTGGTCGAGCGAGGTGCCGACGTAGAGGTCGGAACTCTGGGTCTGCTTCGGATGCGCCTGCGTCAGGAAGGTGGCGCTGGAGCGGAAGTGGTCGCCGCCGATCTCGGGGCCCGTGAAGGCCTCCGCCATGCGTACGTCGGTGTTGCTGACGATGGTCATATAGCGGCGCCATTCCTCGAGCGGAGTCAGCGCGCTCTGGGCTGCGAGCTCGAAGTCGCGCCCGGTCTTCTCCGGCTCCCAGAGGAATTGCTTGGCGCCCCATTCGACGCTGCCGGCAGCTCCGTGCACCACCTCGATCGCGAGGAGACGCGTTTTCCCTTCCGCCAGCTTCCGAGCCGCCCACGGGTTCGCCGCGGGGAGCATGGAGTCGAGCAGCGGAAGTGCCACTGTTGCGCCCATCCCCCGCAGGAAGGTGCGGCGGGCGATGTGCTTGCCGGTGATGAATTGCATTTCAACTCTCCTGAAGCAGGTAATACGACCCGGTTTCCATCATGCGCCGATCCGTCGGGAAGGCGCTTCTGTTAGCGTTCGCTCTCCATCTCTTCTTCGGCCACCACGTCCGCCATCCTCATCCGGAACGGATCGCTCTGGATCACGCTGGTGATGAAGGAGGAGATGCGGTAGTCGTTCTCTTCGCCTTCCCGCGCGATCGCGCGCACGGTGGGCTGATCGTGGTATTCTACGCGCCGGCCCAGGGCATACGCCAGAAGGTTGGTGGTGAATGTCCGCACCAGCGGAATGGGCCGTTGCATGAGCGCGTCCCGGAGGTCTTCGGGCGCAGTCAACGGCGTGCCGTCGTAGAGGTTGCCGCGGGTGTCGAGCGCCATGTTGTTCTCACGGATGCGCCACTTCCCGGTCACATCGAAGTTGTCGAGTGCGAGCCCGATCGGATCCATGAACTGATGGCAGGCGTGGCAGGTGGGATTGGCCCGGTGGATCTCCATGCGCTCCCGCGTTGTCAGGAAGCGTCCGTCCGTGGCCCCCTCCGTCTCCTCAAGCGCCGGTACGTCGGGCGGGGGCGGAGGTGGGGGCGTGCCAAGCAGCACCTCCATCACCCACTTCCCGCGGAGTACCGGAGAGGTACGCGTGCCCATCGAGGTGAGGACGAGGATGGATCCCTGTCCCATGACGCCGCCGCGACGGCTGTCGGGGTACTGCACACGTCGGAACTCGTCGCCGAGTACGCCGGGAATGCCGTAATGTCTGGCCAGCCGTTCGTTCACGTAGGTGTAGTCGGCGGTATAGAGATCCAGAACGCTACGGTCGTCGCGCACGAGGCTGTTGAAGAACATCTCGGTCTCGGTGCGCATGGCGTCGGCCAGCTGCTGGCTGTAGTTCGGGAACCAGTAGGAGTCCGGGTGCACCTTGTCGAGGTCCTGCAGCCGGAACCACTGGGCGGCGAAGCGCGGTCCGAGCGCCTCGGCTCTGGGATCGGCCAGCATTCGCCGGGTCTGCCTTTCCAGCTCCCTGTCGTTCTGGAGCCTTCCGCGCTCGGCGAGGTCGATGAGCTCGGCGTCGGGCTGGGTGCCCCAGAGGAAGGCGGCCATCCGGGTCGCCAGAGCCAGGTCGCTGATCTCGTAGCGCTCGCCCGCCTTGATGTCCTCCGGCTGCCTCTCGATGCGGAAGATGAAGTGGGGGCTCGCCAGGATGGCCTGGAGCGCCCGACGCACTCCCGTCTCGAAGCCGGAGTCACCGGCGCCGTCGTCGTAGAACGCCATCAGCCCGGCCATGTCGCGCTCGTCCAGGGGACGCCTGTAGGCAGCGCTTCCGATCTGGTCGATGATCTGCTCGGCGCAGGGGCGCTCTCCCTCGGGGGTGGTGGGCCGACAGCTGAAGATGCGGCGGCGCGCCTCCGTCTCGGAAACGCTGGTGACGTTGTAGGGGCCGCTGATGATGAGGCTCTTCAGGTGCGGCAGGGTGGTCTGTCCAGGGCTTCCTCCGGCTCCGCCGGCCAGGGACCATTCCGGCGGCTTGATCAGGTCGTCGTAGGGACCGTCGATGCGACGGACGAACGCGGCGGACACGCTGCGCTGTCCGGCGCGGATGAACGTCGGGTTGGTCTTGATGGGCGAGCCGCCGCGGAAGTCGGCGCCTCCGCGCGGGAACGGGCCGGCCGCCAGGAGGGCGATGGGCTCTCCCTCGATGGAGATGTCCACGTCCTCGTAGCGGGCGCTGCGCCCGCCCTCGATCACCGGGGTGAGGATGTATTCGCCGTCGGCCGGGAAATCGTGGGTGACCACGATGCCGCCGCGGGTGCCGTAGGGCGCGCCCTCCACGTACTCCCAGGCGTGCTGCGAGCCGTAGGGCGAGGTGTTGTAGGTGGCGTCGGTGGGATCGACGTTGGGGCTTCCGACCGCCAGGCGGCTCACTTCGCTGGCGGCGTTGAGGTAGGCGTCGAGGTGGGTTGGTGTGAGTGCCTGGACGTCGGCGATGTTGTCGAAGTTCTCGCTCATCTGGTCGAGGGGAAGCCAGACGCCCGCATCGACCTCGATTCCCAGCAGTTCGCGGATGGCCGCCGAATACTCGGCACGGTTGAGGCGCTGGAAGGTTCGGATACCCGGATTGGGGTGGCGCCGGTAGGCGTCGTCCACGTTCTTCTCGAGCGTCTCGACAAGCGAAAGCAGGACCTCGGGCTCCGGCCTGGGCATGCCCGGAGGCGGCATCATGCCCGCCCGCAGCTTGCGGATCATGCGTTCTGCGAGCTGAGCATTGTCGGACGCGCCCTCGACGGTGAATTCGGCGAACGAGACGTTGCCGGTCAGCAGTGCATCGTTGTGGCAGACCTGGCAGTAGGTGCGCACGACCGTGGTCAGCTCCTCCGTGGGTACGGACGCGGCGTGCACCGCATCCGCCGGGGGAAGAGCCTTCCCGTCGGGTGCGATGGGGCCCGAACTCGTGCCGATCCCGACACCCGTCACCAGGAGGCCTCCGACCAGCAAAGCGCCAGGGTTGAGGATCTTCATATCCGGTGCTCCCGTCCTTGTCTTGCGAACCAACCTGTGATCGCCTGAAACCGCCGCCCGCGGGCGGGGAACCCGGTTGTGGCGTCCGGACGCATACGCCAGACGCAACCGACCCCTCCCGTGCCCTGAATGACCCCCGACCCACGGAAAACGTTGATCCCGAGGGCTCGCGTCCGTGGATCGCGGAGACACTTCAACTAGTCTGTCAGAATAATGTGACCCGGCAGTTGCGGCAAGCATGCTTCACCATGCTCGATGGCCATGGTTTCGGGCTCGCTTGCGAGGCGAAAAGCGAGAGCCGTATGGTGCTGACAGGCACCCGTCACACACCGAGGAGATGACGATGAACACGGTCCTGAGAACCACATGGCGCTTGCTTCCCCTGGTAGCGGCGATCCTCGCTCTCGCGAGCGCGAGCGGGGCGCAGCAGATCGCCCCGGAGGCCTACCAGCAGCTTCGCTACCGACACATCGGACCGGTCGGCAACCGCCTCGCGGCGGTGGCCGGAGTTGCCGGAGATCCACTGACCTACTACGCGGGGGCCGCCTCCGGCGGGATCTGGAAGACCAGCGACGGCGGCGAGTTCTGGGAGCCCGTCTTCGATGACCTGACGGATCATTCGGTAGGCGCGCTGGCGGTGGCGCCCTCGGATCCGTCGATCGTGTGGGCCGGGACGGGTGAGCCCCACATTCGCTCCAACGTCTCGCTCGGCACCGGCGTCTACAAGTCCACCGACGCCGGCAGGACCTGGCGCCACATGGGGCTCGGCGAGGGAGGGCCGACGCGCATGTCGCGCATCGTCGTCCATCCCCACGATCCGGGCATCGTATACGTGGGTGCGCTGGGCCACGCCCACGGGCCGCAGCAGGCGCGCGGCGTTTTCCGCACCACGGACGGCGGCGAGAGCTGGGAGCACGTGCTCTTCGTGGACGAGAACACGGGGGCTTCGAGCATCGAAATGGATCCCTCCAACCCGCGCCGGCTGTTCGCCGGGATGTGGACCGTGGAGGTGCACACCTGGGGACGGGAGAGCGGGGGAGAGGGCAGCGGCATCTACCTTTCGGAGGACGGCGGCGACACGTGGAGGAAGCTCGAGGGCAACGGGCTGCCGCTGCTGCCGGTGGGGAAGACCGACCTCTGTCTGACCCCGGCCGATCCCAACCGGGTATACGCGCTGATCGAGACCGGCGACGGGGTGCCCTGGCACGGGCGCGAGACCGAGAGCGGGGAGTTCTGGCGTTCGCTCGACGGGGGCTCCACGTGGGAGCTGATGAACCACTCCCGCGATCTGGGCGGGCGCACTGCGTACTACAACAACTGCTTCGTCAGCCCCGACGACCCGGATGAAGTCTACTTCCAGACCTCGGGACTGTCCCGCTCCCTGGACGGGGGCGCGACCTACGTCAACCACCAGGGCCGGCAGAGACCCGGGGGCGACTACCACGACATGTGGATCGATCCGCTGAACGGGGACCGCATGATCGTCGGCAACGACCAGAACGTGTCGGTCTCCATGAACCGGGGCATGTCGTGGCACGCCACGGAGTTGCCCATCGGGCAGATGTACCATGTGACGGTGGACAACGCGATTCCCTACAACGTGCTCGGCAACCGCCAGGACGGGCCCTCTTTCCGCGGGCCCAGCAACAGCCGCACCGGTGGCTTCGGCGGCATCGGCGGGCCGATTTCGCGGTCGGAGTGGGTCACCGTGGGCGGGGGTGAGAGCGGGTTTGCGACCCCGGATCCCGAGGATCCGAACATCGTGTGGTCGAGCGCGTCGGGATCGGGTGCGCGGGGCGGTGTGGTGGTGCGCTGGGACGCCCGCAACCGCCAGTTCCGGGATGTCGAGGTGTGGCCCGAACTGGCCAGCGGCCATCCGGCCAGCGGGGTGCGCTTCCGCTTCCAGTGGACCTTTCCCCTGCATGTCTCCGCTCACGACCGCAACACCATCTTCGTCACCAGCCAGCACGTGCACCGGACCACCAACGGCGGCCAGGGCTGGGAGATCATCAGCCCCGACCTGACCACCAACGACGAGTCGCGCATGGGGATCTCCGGCGGGCTCACGCCGGACAACATCGGGGTGGAGTTCTGCTGCGTGATCTACGCCTTCGCCGAGTCCCCCCTCGACGCGAACGTGATGTGGGCCGGGTCCAACGACGGGCTCGTGCACGTCACGCGGGACGGGGGCGGAACCTGGAACGACGTGACCGGCAACATCCCCGACCTGCCGCCTGACGGCGTCGTGCGCGGGATTCACGCGTCAGCGTACGAGGCCGGGAAGGCCTATTTCGCGATCGAGCACCACCAGCAGGGCAACTTCGAGCCCCACGTATACCGCACCGGCGACTACGGCGAGAGCTTCGAAAAGATCGTCGAGGGGATCGCCGACAGTCCGCTCAGCTACACGCGCGACATCCACGAGGACCCGGTGCGCCCGGGGCTCCTGTATCTGGGCACCGAGAATGTCCTCTACGTCTCGTTCGACGACGGGGATAACTGGCAGCCGCTGATGAACAACATGCCGGTGTCGCCAATGTACGGGATCGAGGTGCAGAAGCACTTCAACGACCTGGTGGTGGGGACCTACGGGCGTGGCTTCTGGATCCTGGACGACATCACGCCTCTGCAACAGTTGAGCGCCGAGGTCGCGGGGTCGGCAGCGCACTTGTTCGCCCCGCGCGATGCCTACCGCTTCCGCGCCATCACGGCCGCGCGCTCCATGCCTAACGACCAGTCCGATGGCGACAACCCACCCTACGGCGCTTCGATCAACTACTGGCTGGGCGACGGCAGCGCGGGCGGGGCGATGATCCACATCGCCGATGCGGCCGGGAACCCGGTGCGTTCGCTCGAGGGTCCGCGGGAGGCGGGGATCAACCGGGTGTGGTGGGATCTGCGTGACGAACCGTCACCTGAGATCCTGTTCCGGACAAAACCGCTCTACGCCGACTGGGTCGAGCTGGGCGACGACCGGACGCGCTCCGGCGGACAGGGGCTCTCGATGCTCGTGCCGCCCGGCACCTACACTGTGACCCTCGACGTGGATGGGCAGCCGAGCCAGTCGCAGGAGCTGCGCGTGCACAAGGACCCCAATTCCAGCGGGACCGAGGCGGACATCCGGGCGCAGTTGGCGATGTTCTCGGACATCCGCGCCGACTACGCCGAGGTGACGTCGATGGTGAACCGCATCGAGTGGGTGCGGCGCCAGCTCTACGACCTCCAGGCCGTGCTGGAGGACCGGGGCGGGGCGGACGAGATCCTCGCCGCGGCGGCCGAGCTGGACGAGAACCTCATCGCGGTCGAGGACGAACTGGTGCGCCTGATCACCACGGGCACGGGGCAGGACGGTGTGCGCTGGGCGCCCAAGCTGGCCGAGGAACTGCGCTACCTGGCCGGGGCCATCATGAACGGTGACTTCTCCCCGACGGATCAGGCGGGTGAAGTCCAGCGGCTGCTGAATGCGGAGGTGTTGGAGTACCGAACTCAGGTGAACGAGCTGTTCGAGGGGGAGATCGCGGACTTCAACCGGCGCCTGCTGGCGAGCAACCTGTCACCGCTGATTTCCGACGGGTGAGCGGAACCGTCGTCCCAACTGCCGGGTACGGCGCGAACACTCCTGCGGACCACGAGCCAACCGTCCATCACGGGCCGCGCCCGGCGCGGCGCGCCCAAGGTCCCAACCCGTCATTCCATCGCCCAGGCTCCCGCGCGACCCTTCATCTCCCGCAACCGCGAGCCGAGCAAGAGAGAAGGACGATGGACGAGATGTGGCAGCTCTACATGGCGATGGGCACGGTCCTGGCGGCCGTGGTCACTGCGATGGCCTTCGGGTGGCGCGTGTCGAGCGCCATGCGGAAGGAGAACCGCGAGGCCCACGCCGGCATCCGCACCGAAATCCAAACGGTCCGCAAGGAGTTGGGTGCCGAGATCGCGGAGAACCGAGAGGGGATCGCCGGGAACCGAGAGAGGATCGCCGGGAACCGAGAGGCGATCGCAGGTCTCCGGGAGGATCTCGCCGCGTTCAAGGGGCACATAGATGCGAAAATCGACGCCCACGGCGCGCGCATCGACCTCCTGGAGGCCAGGGTCGCCAAGACCGGCGAGGACGTGGCGTTCATCAAGGGGCTCCTGACCGGCGGGGGCCAGGACTGAGCCACGCGGTCGCGCAGTTGGTCGGGCGTGGATCGCTTCAGGAATCCCCTATCAGGCTCCACCGCGGGACCGCCACGTCTCGACCAGGATGACGCCGTTGGCCGCGTCGGGGTAGAGCGACGCGGCGGAGGGGCCGCGCAACACGCGAATCCTGCGTACCTCGGTCGCGGAGAGGTCCTCCAGGTACACGATATCCGCTCTCGCGCCGTCGATGTAGATCGAAGGCATGTTACTCTGCGAGACGGAAGCGTTACCGCGGATGCGTATCTCGCTGCGCGTAGCGCCGCCCATTGCATCCGTGCGTACCGAAAGCGAGGGGACCCGGGCGGTGAGCAACTCCAGGGCATTGCGCGCTGAATCCGAGTCGTCGGGAATGATCTCCGTGAAAATCCCGCCGTCCTGCACCTCCTCTTCGGGCCGGTCTGCGACGACGCGCAGTTCGTCCAGCAGGAAGGCCATGGGAGAAAGCGGAAACTGTACGAAGGTCACGTCGTTCGCGCGGACCTCCACTTCGCCCACGATGGCGATATAGCCGAGCTGTTCGACCCTGACGGAGATGTTGCCGGGCGGCACGTCGCGCAGGGAGAAATGACCGTCCTCGTTGGTGACACCGGTGAGCTCGTGGCTCACCACCGTGACGGTGGCGCCCATGACGGGCTTCATCGTGACGTTGTCCACCACCTCGCCCACGATGGAGCCGCCCTCCTGGCCCAGCACCGGCGATGCAGCGGCCAGCAGCGCGATCGCTGCCGAAGAAAACGGAATCGACAGACGGTTCATCGGGTTCTCCTTCGCGAAACCTGCCGGATGCGGGCGTCGCTCCGGCGAGGTCGACACCAACTACGGCTGACCAACATCACGACCGTGGGGGCAGTAAACCGGGACGACCCCGAGGTTCATGGAATACCCTGAGAACCGGCGGTTCGTTTCCAGGACGGTGTCAGGCTTGAGGCTGGTAACAAACAACCGGGAGAGGGTGCCGAAACACCCTCCCCCGGTTGGTTTTGCGCCGAAGAGCGGCGTCTGCTCAGCCTACGGCCTGGGTACCCAGTCCCTGTAGTCCTCGGGAACGTTCTGGTTGGTGTCGTTCTCCGACACAGGAAGCGGGAAGCACAGGTTCAGCGGGTCGGTCGGCACGTTGTACCGCGCCGCATGCGACGGTGGAATGAACTCCAACCGGTTATAGGTGCCCGGCGTGTTTTCGCCTCCGGGCCCCGATGAGGGCGCCACGGGCTCGGAGTTGCTCCGCCAGCGCCAACGATCGCCAAGACGGCGGCCTTCCAGCGTCAGCTCGATGAGCCGCTCGAACTTGAGCGCGGTCCACGCCTCTTCCATGCTGCTGGCTTCGACAGCCTTCATCATGCGGTCACCCAGCATCATGTTGCCCATCGGCTCCATCATCGCGCCTTCGGTGAAGTCCTTCAGCTCGTAGTCGAATTGATTGAAGTAGGCGGCCATATCCGGGTTGGCGTCCCAGTCCGTCTGCTCCGCCGGATGCAGCTTGAGGTCGAACTTGTTCGGGTCGGTCATGTCGATCGGATAGACCGGCGAAGTCGTGCGCACGTTGTTGATGAGCGCCATGGCGGCCTGCCAGTTTCCGTTGCGCAGCTCGACTTCGGCTTTGATCAGTTCCATTTCGCGGCCGTCGACCAGATCGAGCTGCAATGTCTCTCGCTGCTGGGCACGGTCGGGCTCGAAGAAGAGAAACTCGCGAGCCGGGTCACGCGGCGCGATCCCCTTGAGGGGATAGAACATGGGGACCAGAGCCGTCCAGGTGGGGCGAGCCGGGTGATTCTGGGCCCGGTCGGAGTGGCTCAAACCCTCTCGGACCTCCCGGGACCCGTTGTCGTAACCGAACGCAACCCGCGAATCGCCCGTCTGCAGGAAGTGTTCGCCGGCCGGAGTGCCCCAATACGAGAGGGATTGGAAGCCCTCGGACAGGACGTGACCGTACAGCACGTAGTACTCGCCCCCGAACCCCGTGTAGTTCGTCCGGAAGACGAACTCAAACGGCACCTGGTTCGCATCGGCGGCGGCGCCGCTATAGTCGCCCTTGAACAACTTCGCCGCTGCCCGCATGCCGACGGCCGCAGTCACGAGCGTGCTCTCGCCGGCGGAGCCACCGATCGAGACCGCTTGATCGAAGTGGTTGATCGCGTAGTCGAAATGCGCCAGCTTGGGCTCCGGCGCACTACCATCAACAACGAACGTGCAGGCATTCTCGCCCAGGTATCTTGTCGCGGCACCGGCCCAGAAGTGCGCCTGGGCGATCAAACTGGGTGACCCGGGGGTCTCGGCCTCGGGATCCGTGAATCGGCGAATCGCCTCCTCGGCGATCCATCGACCTCGGTGGAGGGATCCCCAGTCACCGGCGGCTCCATTGTTCTCGGCGGTAAGGACGGCGATTTCCTCGACCACCTGCACGCCCGCGGCGCCGGTGTGCCCGCTCGGCATGAGATCGTGCACGATGGACCCACCCAGGAGCGCGTACTGGTCGAATCCCTCCTGGACACTCCGAATCGCGCCGTTCACAATCCCCTGGTACGCGCCTTCGAGGTTGAGTGTCGCGTCCTGCACCGGACCGGGGTTCGTGACCGCCAGGTCGCACGCGGCGAGAGAAAGGACACCGGCGAGCGCGCCAGTCGCCATGATTCTCTTCATGAATAGTTTCGCATTCATCGTCGTATACTCCTCCTTGATTCCGGAATCTTGCTTCCTTCCTTGCGCATCCGCCTTCCCGCGGCGCCGGGCTCGCAACCGCCGAAGCGGAGAGCCCGGACGCCGCTGGAACGCGTTCTAGAAGATCGCGCGCAGGGAAACCGTGAAGTAGGAGACCGGTGGAAGCGTCTCGTCAATGCCCTTCACCAGGTCGTGCCGGAACTCACCCGATTCCGTTGTGCCGATCGAGTTCTCGTTCTGCTCGGGATGCCCCGTCACCAGGTTCTTGTGGGTCCAGAACGCGACGTTGCGTCCGGAAATGACGAGGTCGGCCCGGCTGGCCCAGGTCGTGAGCGACGGAAGCAGGTTCGAGACCGGAATCGAGAGCGTGACGTCGCGCAGCTCGGCGAAGTCCGATTCCGAAACACCGTGCTCGTTGGTGGCCAGACCGAAGCACTGTGCCACTTCCCAAGCGTACATGTCGGCGGGACGGGTTGCGGGCGCCTGGGGAGGCGGGGCCTCTCCGTACTCGCCGCCGTTTGTCCAGTTGGGATCCACCTTGCGGTACGCATCGTAGCATTTCGGATGAGAGATGGTGCGCCAGGTGGCGCCGGTCTCGAAGTAGTTGGAGATCCATCCTCCTCGCAGGTACTCGCCGCGGGCGGAGAGATTCAACCCGCCCGGAAGGTCGAAGGACATGCTCCCCGTAAACATGTAGGGTGGATTAGCCGGACCGTAATTGACGCGCCCGTCTGAATAGATCGGATCCGCCAGGTCGTTGTGGTTCATGACGCGCTGGCCGTAGATGATCGGCACCGGGCATCCCTCGTCCTCGTTCGGGCCGCAGCCCATTCTGACCCAGCCATACTCACCGACGTAAAACTGCGACGCAGCGCCGAGATCCAGCACCTTGCTGTGGTTGGTGGCGAGTCCCAATCCGAGGTCCCAACGCAGCGAACGCGTGTCGAGGAGGGTCGTGTTGGTCTGGATTTCGATTCCCTTGTTCTCGAACTCACCGACGTTCTGGAGCTGGGAGCCCCAGCCACCTTCGCTCGCAGGACTTGCCACGCGGAAGAGAGCGTCGGTGGTGGTCTGGTGATAATACGTGACTTCGGCGTTGAAGCGTCCGTCCAACCACGCGCCGTCCATCCCGAACTCGTACTCGATGGTCCTCTCGGGGCCGAGTGCGTCGTTGCCGCGGTTTGAAGGGTAGTAGGCCTGGCCGCCCGGTCCCATCCCGACGGGACTCCAGGTGCGCACCTTGTCGAACGCGCCGGGCGCCCGGCCTGCGAGGCCGTAGGCGCCACGGAGCTTCACCTGGCCGAGCGTTTCGGGCCAGAACTCCTCATCGGAGATAACGTAGGAACCGCTGATCTTCGGGTAGACGTCGAAGCGGAAGTCATCGCCGAGGAGCGCGAAACCGACCTGCTCACCGAAAGCGCTGTTTCCGTCAACGCGGGCACCGACCGTCAGGAAGTACTTGTCGGAGATGCCGATCTGGTCCTGCATGAAGAAGCCGCCCGTGATGACGCGGAGGCGGTTGTGGTCGACATCCTGCCTGGTTGCACCCGTCTGCAGGGTGAATTCGCCGGGGCCCGGGTAGTGGCGAACCACGTACTCGGAGTTCTCGATCTCGTTCTCGACGCCCTGTGCTCCGAACGACAGAGTGCTCCGGATGTTGCTGGCCAGCTCGAAGCCCCATGTCCCGATGTAGTCGAAGCTGACCACTGTGTTCTGAGACATGCCGCGGCGCTGCTCTCCGCCCTGGATGTAATCGGAGAAATCGCCGTAGCGACCGATGGGGCAAAGCCAGCAGTGCTGCTGATCGTTGAAGTGGTCGTCCTGGGAGTAGTCGTAGCCGAGCGTGAGACGGTGGGTGAAGTCAGCGCCCGGTGTGTAGTTGACCGTAAGCCCGCTGACCGCTCGCGTGATCTGGTTCCTGTAGTCCTCGCTCAGCAGGAGACTAAGCGTCTCGTAATCGCGCCCGGTATTCGAGAAGCCGGGCATGTAGCTTCTCGGCCCTCGGATGGCGGTCATCATGATGGAGGTGACGGAGTTCCCCATCTGCGCCTGCGTCAGATCCGTCCGCGCCAACGTGTTGTTGAACTGAATCAGCACGTCCTCGTGGGGACGGAAGGTCGTGTTCGCACGGAGGTTCAGCTTCGTCTCGGAGTCCGTCTCCACCGCTCCGAGATTGTCGTTCCAGGCGGCCGACACGAAATACCCGACGTCGCCGGTGCCGCCCCGGACCTGCATGGAGTAGCGCTGGCGGTGGCCGTTCTGGAAGACCGGGTGGAGGAACATGTGGGGCACTTCGTCAGTGCCGAAGGGACGGAAGTAGGAGAATCCCTGCTGCACTTCCGCGGTCCACTGCGGAGCGCCCTGGCCGCCCTGCTTGGTGAAGATCTGGATGACTCCGGCCGCCGCCTCGGTACCGTACAGAGTGGTTGCCGCAGGGCCCTTGATGACCTCGATGCGGTCGATGTCGTCCGGGTTGATGTCGGCGAGGGGGCTGTAGGGGTCCTCCGCTCCGTTCTCGCTGGAGGTAGGCTCGCTCTTGGCACGCATGCCGTCGATGTAGATGATCGGCTGGTTGCTGAGCGC
Source organism: Gammaproteobacteria bacterium (assembly GCA_009840525.1). Classification (GTDB taxonomy): domain Bacteria; phylum Gemmatimonadota; class Gemmatimonadetes; order Longimicrobiales; family Gaopeijiaceae; genus BD2-11. The sequence continues at coordinate 10,539 of VXNP01000125.1, read as the reverse complement.
GGTGCTCACGTTCCCGCGCAGGCGGATGTCGACCCCGGAGCCGGAGTTGCCCGAACCGAACTGAATGCGGGCGCCCGGGACGCGGGCCTGGAGCAGGGCTCCGACATCGTTCACGGGCTCGGCGACCTCGGCGATGTTGATCTGCTCGATCGCGTTGCCGACTTCACGGCGGCGAGCCTGGCCCGCGGTGCCCGTGACGACGATCTCGTCGAAGTCGATGACTTCCTCGTTCAGCCCGAAGTCGGCCGTTGTCGCCTGGTCGTCGGCGACGGTGACTTCCTGCGACGCGGCGGTGTAGCCGATGAGCTCGACACGCAGCGTGTGGGTGCCTGCCGGGACGTTGATGATGAGATAACGTCCGGAGGCGTTGGTCAGGCCGCCGAGGCCGGTGCCCTCGATGAACACCTGGGCCGCGGACAGCGGACGACCGGAGCCGGCGTCGGTCACCAGTCCGGTCAGCGAACCCACGATGGGGGTCGCGTCCGTCACGCGGATGCCCAGGGCGTCGCCAAGAGACCTGGCGGCCCGGTCCACCGCCTGGACGCCGACATCGTTGTTCGCGGGCACCTGAGCCTCCGCGAACGACCACGACGTGGCCCCGAGCAGCAGAGTAAGGGTTAGTAGCCGGATGACTCTCATAACACTCTCCTTCCTCTGGGGTGGCGTTCCTGCCACCGGTTTACAATCCCCTCCGCCCCCTCCGGAACCGGCCAGCGCGTGAGCCTGTGCCCGTATAGCACAGACAGCCCTGCCCGGCGTCCGGGCGCAACCCGATCAGAATGAAGCCCGTTCGCGCGACGCGCAAGGGGTGACAGTTTCGTTGCCTGTCGTCTCGTTGCGCGGCCCGCCGGGCGAGAAACAACGCCTGGTGGCCAGACTGCGGTTCGTCGTCAGGGCACGGAAATGGAAAAAAGGCGCAAGCCGATCATGTTTTCCGGATCCACGTCACCGGTGCCTTGCGTGCCGCCCGGAAACACACCCCCCTGGATCATGAGGGCAGCCACGCCCAGGCTCGCGCCGAGTGTGATGATGGTGTTGGTGCGGTCGAATTCCCGGATCGCCGCCTCCTGAATCGCGCTGGTCGCCACCTGGGTGCTCAACACCGACGCGCCGGCGCCGCGCAACTGGATGGTGACGTTTTCGGCGGAAATGCCGGCCACCCGGCCGCTGATGCGGTTGCCGGACAGGTTCATCATCTGGACCGGAAACCCCTCCATGGCTGCCTGGTTCATCACTCGTCCAAAGGCTTCCTGGTCGAGGATAAAGCGCGCCTGCTGGTCGGGGGCGATCGTCTCCAGCGGCACCGTCGAGTAGGAAAAGCATCCTCCGACGGCGAGAAGAAGCACCGACATGCCCGTGAGATTGCGGCACCGGCGCAGGACACACGTGGTTGCAGTCATTCGTTTTCTCCCTCCCACCATCCGCGGGAGAACTCCTGGGCGGGGCTCCCGGGTCAGCAGGCTACACAGTTGTTGTTGTTGTGGGATCCGAGCGACTCAAGGAGTTCGACCGTGCTCGGGAAGGGCAGGATGCGCTGTACCGGACCGTTCGCCATGTCGGCGGTGGTCTGGCCGCTTCGGCTCACGGCGGTGACGTCGGCGCCTTGGCTGACCAGGTAGAGGATCAGCTCGTTGTCTCCCCGGGCGGCGGCGTGGTGCACGGCGGTGTAGCCGTTGCGGTCGCGCGCGTTTACGTCGGCGCCCAGTTCCTCGACCAGATAGCGTACCGCGGGAACCCACGCCTCGGGTACGTGGCGGTGGACGTTGGCGGCGAAGCCTTCGCCGTAGGTGATGCCCGACGCCGCGTGGATGGGCCAGGAACCTGGTCCGCCGATCGGGACGGGGGGCAGCCCGGACATGTCGGCACGGCCGGCGCGGCGGAAGCGGCGGGGGGCGTTTACCGTGGGGATGTGGGGATCGGCCCCGTGCGCGACCAGCAGCTTCATCGCCGTGACGTCCAGCGCGAACGCGGCGCGCCAGAAGGGCGTTGCGCCCATGCGGTCGACGCTCAGGAAGCTGCGTCCGAACTCCGTGTACCACAGGGTCTTGTGGAGGCGCACGTTGGGGTCCGCGCCGGCCTCGAGGAAGATCTCAATCAACTCCAGGTAGGTGGTCTCCTGCTGGGTGTAGTCGGTCGGCTGCGGATGCCGTGACTTGGGGATCCACTGGGTGTTGAGCACCCCGTACAGGGGGGTCGCCCCGGCGTCGCTCGCCAGGGTGATGTCGGCGCCGCGGTCGAAAAGGACCCGAGCAAGGTCGAAGTGGCCGTTCAGGGTGGCCATGAGGAGCGGGCTGGTACGGTCTCCGGCGCTCACCCGGTTGATGTCGGCGCCACGGTCGAGGAGCGCCTCGGCGGCAGCGCGCCGGCCGTCGCGCACGGCCATCAGGAGCGCGGTAAGCCCGCCGTAGTGGCCGACCAGGTCCGCGTGGGAGAGCGGCTGGGGCACCGTCCGGTCGCGGTCGCGCGCCAGCGACGGCGGGGGCTCGTCCGGGTTCAGAAGGGTGCTGACCGTGGGTTCGGGCTGGGCCTGGGCAGGGCGTCCGCCACCGGTCCCGCCCTGCAGCTGCTGGAGCGCCTCCACCCGTTCGTCGCGGCGGCGCTGCGCCTCGCGGTCTTCCCCGTCACGCGCCGCGATGTCGATCACGCGGGCGGTGATGGAGGGATCCGCCCCGCCGTCCACGAGGGCGTGGATCGCTCCCGCGCGGTCGGACGCCGCCGCGAACATGAGGGGCGTCTGCGCCCAGGCGGATTCCACCGCGTTCGGGTCTGCGCCGTGGTCGATCAGCGCCTTCACGGCTTCACCGCTGCCGGCGGCGGCGGCGAAGTGCAGCGCGGTGGCGCCTCCGGTGGTGGTGGCGGCGCGCGGGTTCGCTCCCGCCGCGAGGAACGCGCGCACGACCTCCGCGCTTCCGGCCTTGGCGGCCAGGTGCAGCGGGGTGTAGCCGCCCAGCCGGGTGACCGCGGACAGGTTCGCTCCGGCGCTGAGCAGCAGTTCGGCGGTGGCGGCGCTCCCGTTCTCGGCCGCCCAGTGCAGCGCGGTCATGCCATCGCCCTGGGCGCCGTTGACGTCTGCACCCTGGTTGATCAGCGAGCGCACCGCATCCAGGTCGCCGCGCATGGCGGCGTCCGCGACCGGGGAGTCCGGAGGCGGCGCGGCGGCCAGGACCACGAGGGTCAGAAGCAGCGTGGCAATCGTGCGCGGAAGCTTTTTCATCGCCTTCCTCTCCATCGGAATGCGCTCGTTCTCAGGAAACGCTCCGTGCCTTCAAGAGCTGCTTTGTGCGGCCAGCACGCCCGGCATCCCTAGGGGGAACGCGCTGGTGCTGTCGCCGAAGCTGGTCATGTCGTCGTGGCCGAGGGCGTGCAGCAGGCTCAGCATGACGTTCGCCATGGGCGTACCGTCGGGAGCCTTGAGATGGAGGTTGCCCTGGACCTTGCCGTGGGACCCGCCCAGGGTGATCAGCGGGCATCTGCGGTGGTTGTGCAGGTTCCCGTCGGCCATTGGTGAGCCGTAGATGATCATGGTCTTGTCGAGCAGATGCGTGTCGCCCTCCATGTTCTCGCGCAGGCGGTCCATGAGGTAGGGCAGCATGCTGACGTGGTACTTGTTGATCGTGGCGAAGTCGAGCACCCCCTGCGGGTTTCCGCCGTGGTGCGACGCCGGATGGAAGGGCTTGTCGGTGCCGCTCTCGGGATAGACCCGGGAAGAGGCGTCCCTTCCCAGCTTGAAGGAGAAGACACGCGTCATGTCGGAGGCGAAGGCCAGCGCCTGCAGGTCGAACATCGTCTCGACGTGCTCGGTGAAAGAGTCCGGGACCCCGGCGGGGGCTTCGGGGAGCTCCCTCGCCTCTCCGCTCGTGTTGTGTGCCTCGATGCGCTCGATGCGGCGCTCGATCTCGCGCACGTTCTCCAGGTACTGGTCGATGCGCTGCCGGTCCGAGGGCCGGAGCTCCTGCTTCAACCTGGCCACGTCGCGGGCGATCCAGTCGAGGATGCTGCGGCTGGTGCGGCGCCGGGCGGCGCGCTCCTCCGCGGTTCCGCCCGCGCCGAAGAGCTGGTCGAAGGCGATGCGCGGATCGCGGATCATCGGCAGCGGCTCGGTGGGGGAGGCCCAGCTTATGGTGTCGGTGTAGACGCAGGCGTAGCCGTACGCGCACCCGCCGGCCTGATCCACGTTCTCGATGCAGAGCTGCATGGACGGTATGGGCGTGTCCTGCCCGAAGCGCTGCGCGTGCAGCTGGTCGAGCGAGGTGCCGACGTAGACGTCCGAGGCCTCGGTCTGCTTGGGATGGGCCTGCGTGAGGAAGACGGCGCTCGACCGGAAGTGGTCGCCGCCGATCTCCTTGGGCTGGTAGGCCTCGGCGTTCGCGACGTCGGTGTTGCTGAAGATGGTGAGGTAGTCGCGATAGCGCTCCAGCGGGGCGAGCGAACTGGGACCCAGGTCGAAGTCGCTACCGGTGGCGGCGGGCGACCAGAGGTTCTGGGTGGCGCCCCACTCGTTGGCGCCGGCCGATCCGTGGACGATCTCGATGGCGATGAGCCGGGTGGGATCTTCGTTGCGTGCCGCCCGCGACCAGGTGCGGCCCGCCGGGATCATGGCGTCGAGCATGGGCAGCGCGACGGTGGCGCCCATGCCCCGCAGAAAGGTGCGCCGGGGGATGTGCTTTCCGGTGATGAAGTGCATCGATGTCTCCACTGGAATGGCGTTTCAGTTTCCTTGGCTCTCCGCGACTGCGGGCTCGGGCCCGCTCATCTGGAAGGCATCGCTTTCGATGACGCCCCGGATGAACGCCGAGATGCGGTAATCCTGTTGCTCGGCTTCGCGTACGATGGCCCGAATGCGCGGCTGATCGTAGTACTCCACCCGCCGTCCCAGCGCGTAGGCCATGAGGTTGGCGGTGAAGGTGCGAATCAGGGGATCCGGGCGCTTGAGTAGTGCCTGCCGCAGCTCGGCCGGAGTCGAGACCGGCGTCGTGTCGTAGAACGTGCCCCGGGTGTCGAGCGGCATGCCGTTCTCTCGAATGCGCCACTTCCCGGACACCCCGAAGTTGTCGAGAGCGAGTCCGATGGGGTCCATGAACTGGTGGCAGGCGTTGCACACCGGGTTGGCGGCATGCATCGCCATGCGCTCGCGGGTGGTCAGCATTCGCCCGTCCGCCGATTCCTCGGTTTCCTCGAGGTCGGGCACGCCCGGCGGCGGAGGTGGCGGCGGGGTGCCGAGAAGCACCTCCATGACCCATTTGCCCCGCAGCACCGGCGAGGTGCGCCCGGCGTGCGAGGTGAGCGTCAGAATGCTGCCGTGGCCGAACAGCCCGCGCCGGTTTTCGTCCGGGTACTCAACCCGGCGGAAATGATCGCCTGCCACATCCGGGATGCCGTAGTGCCGCGCCAGCCGTTCGTCCACGAAGGTGTAGTCCGCGCTGTAGAGGTCGAAGACGCTGCGGTCCTCCCGAACCAGGTTGTAGAAGAACAGTTCGGTCTCGCGGTACATCGACTCGCGCAACTGCTGGTAGAAGTCGGGCTGCAGGCGAACGTTGGGGTTGATCTTCTCAAGGTCCTGCAGGCGCAGCCACTGGGCGGCGAAGCGCGTTCCCAGCGCCTCGGCGCGCGGGTCGGCCAGCATGCGCGTCACCTGGGCGTCGAGCACAGTCGGATCCGACAGCCGGCCCTCCACGGCCTCCTGCATCAGCTCCTCGTCGGGCGCGGTGCCCCACAGGAAGAACGACAGGCGCGCGGCGAGGTCGATGTCGCGGATCCGGTAGCCTCCGTCGGCGCGCGTGCTCGAGGGCGGCTCTTCAAACCGGAAGACGAAGTGCGGGCTCGCGAGGATGGCCTCCAGCGCCGTGCCGATGCCCGCCTCGAAGCCGCCCTCCTCGGCGCCGGTGCGGAAGAACGCCATCAGCGCGATCATGTCCTCATCGACCAGCGGTCGGCGGAACGCCTTCTGCCCAAGCCGGGAGATGATCTCGGTCGCGCAGGCGGTTTCCTCCGAGGGCTCCGTGGGCCGGCAGGTGAAGATGGCCCGGCGGCTGGCGGTCTCCGACACCCCGGTGGGGTTGAAGGGGCCACCGATGACCAGGTCGCGCAGATGCGGCAGCGCCAGCAGGCCGTAGGTGCCGGCGATGGCCGTGCTCGCGAGCGACCAGTCGTGGGGGGAGATCAGGTCCTGGACCGGGCCTTCCGCGTACTTCAGGAAGGCGGCGGTCACCCGGTGGTTGCCGGAGCGCACGAACACCGGCTCCGTGCGCATCTCGACGCCGTTCGGGTCGGAGACGTGCATCCAGCGGTCGAGTTCGAGGACCGCCACCCGCTCGCCGTCGATTGAGATCTCGAGCTGCTCGGGTGATTCGTCCGTGAGCAGCGCGTTGCGGCCGTTGCCCACGAGGGTTCCGGTGGTTTCGTGGTGGAACGAGACCCGGAACACGTACGCGCCGTCCGCCGGGAAGTTGTGCTCGACGCTGATGCCGCCGCGGGTGCCGTAGGGGGCGCCTTCCACCCGTTCGGTCTGCGAGGCCCAGCGGGAGACCTGGTACTGGGTCTCGCTCGCGGTGGCGGCCGCGTCGCCCAGCGCCAGCCTGGCGATGCCGCTGGCCCCGTTCAGGTAGGCCTCCAGCAGGGTAGGCGAGAGCATCTGGGCGTCGGCGATGTTGTCGAAGTTCGCGCTCTTGGTGTCGAGCGGGAGGTATTCGCCCGCGTCGATGTCGAGATCGAGGAGGTCCTTGACCGAGCGTTCGTATTCCGCGCGGTTCAGGCGCTGGAAGGAACGGGCGCCGGGATTGGGGTTGGCCGCGATCGCGGCGTCCATGCGATCCTCGAGCGTGGTGACCAGGAGCTCGAGGGTGTCGCCGACGGGGCGGGGCATCCCCGGCGGGGGCATCATCCCGGCGCGCAGCTTGAGGATCATCTTCTCCACGGTCACGGCGCGCGCGGCCAGGTCGTCGATGTCGAAGCCGGCCAGGGACAGGTTGCCGGTCAGCAGCGCGTCGTTGTGGCAGACCTGGCAGTAGCGCTGAACGACTGCGGTGAGGGTGGCGTCGGGCAGATCGGCGGCGCCGGACGCGATGCCGGCCGCCGCCGGAGGGAGGGCGCGACCGGCAGCGCCCGACGCATCGTCCGCCAACATCCGGGCGACTCCGTACTCCGCATTGCCGGGATGGTAGGTCGAGGTGGCGCTTCCGGAATCGCCTGGGCCTGCAGCCGCCGTCCCGATGCCCGCCACCACCGCGATCGATGCGAATACTCTCATGCCCTCGTCCCCGCTTCTCTGACTGACCCGCGCCCATGGCGAGTCCGTTTATGCTCGAGCTCCTCCGCCCGCAGGCCCGTCCCTGCGGGACGCACGCCAAGCCGGGCGGAGACAACCCCGCAGCCTTGATTCTACAGCGAAGCCCCGGGCTTCGCCATTAGCGCGCCTCCATTTCCTCTTCGAGGGCCATCCACTCTTCCGTGAGGCGCTCGGCTCGCGCGGCGAGCCGTTCGCGCGCGGCCTGAAGTTCGCGGATTCCCGCCGGATCGGAGTCCTGGTAGAAAGCGGTGTCGGAAAAGGTCGCATCGATTTCGGCAAGCCGGGATTCGATGGCTTCGAGCCGGGCGAGCGCGCGGTCCCGCCGTGCTTCGGTAGCGGGGTCGGGCGCGCGGGGTTTGCTCGAGGGCTGCCTCCAGGAAGGCGGCGCGCCTGCTTCCCGGTCTTTTCGCTTCTCCCGCCGAGCCTTGAGCACCACCGTGTCGACATCCAGGTGATCGTCCCCGCTGGCGTGGATGTAGTCGTCGTAGGTGCCGGGATAGTCTCGTACGCCCCGCGGCGTGATCTCGAGGATGCGGGTCGCGAGCCGGCTGACGAACCAGCGGTCGTGGGAGACGAAGATAAGCGTGCCGGGGAATCGCTTCAGGGCTTCCACCAGCGCCTCGATGGACTCCAGGTCGAGGTGGTTGGTGGGTTCGTCGAGGACCAGCACGTTAGGCTGCTGGATGGCCAGCCGGCAGAACACCAGGCGCGCGGCCTCTCCTCCCGACAGCGCCGAGAGGGGCTTGGCGGCGTCGTCTCCGCTGAAGAGCACAAGGCCCATCTGTGCGCGGACGTAGCCGATGTCCCGTCCCGGACAGGCATCCCAGATCCAGTCCTGCGCGGTGCGACGGGGTTCGTCGAGCTGTTCCTCGTGGTCCTGGGCGAAATACCCGACGTGGGTCTCGTATCCCCAGCGCACGGATCCTGCGTCGGCGGGCATTTCGCCGAGCGCGATCTTGAGCAGGGTGGACTTGCCGATGCCGTTGGGGCCCAGGATGGCCAGGCGATCGCCGCGGCGGACACTGAAGTCGACGCCGTGGAGCACCTGGTTGTCGCCGAAGGACTTGCACACTCCTCGGGCTTTGAAGACTTCGCGTCCGCTGGCCCGGACCGGCTCGAACCGAAATGCCGGATAGCGGCGGGAACTGCCGGGGAGCGAGTCGAGCGACGCGGCCTTCTTCTCGATGAGCCTCAGCTTGCTCTGCGCCTGGCGGGCCTTGCTGGCCTTCGCGCGGAAGCGGTCCACGAACTTCTGGTGGTGCGCGATCTCACGGTCGCGACGAACGATCTCCTTCTCGCGCCGTTCGTGTTCGGCCCTCTTGCTCTTCTGAAAGGCGCTGTAGTTCCCCGGATAGGCGAGGACGGTCTCGTAGTCCACGTCAAGGACGTGGGTGACGACGTTGTCGAGGAAGCGGTGATCGTGGGAGATGACCACCAGCGGACCCTTGAAGTCGCGCATGAACTTCTCCAGCCAGCGGATGGAGAGGATGTCGAGGTGGTTGGTGGGTTCGTCGAGCAGGAGTGCGTCGGGGGCGCCGGCGAGCACCTGGGCGAGGAGTACGCGCAGCCTGAATCCCCCGGAGAGCGTGGAGAGAGGATCGCGGTGGCAGGGGGCGGGAAGGCCAAGTCCCTCGAGGATGGCGGCGGCTCTGGCTTCCGCGGTGTAGCCATCGTGGCGCTCGACGACCTCCTCGAGGCGTGAAAAGCGGTCCGCATCGAATTCGCCGCCCGCCTGCACGTGCGCGAGCAGCGCCTCGCGGGCCGCCAGCGCCTCCCAGAGCACCGGGTTCCCGCGCATGGCGACGCGGAGGATTTCTTCTTCCTCGTAGGCGAACTGATCCTGGCGAAGCACCCCGAGGCGCAGTCCGCGCGGGATGGAGACCGAGCCTCCGGATGGTTCCACGTCGCCGCTCAGGATGTTGAGGAGAGTCGTTTTCCCCGATCCGTTGGCGCCCACGAGCCCGTAGCGCTCGCCGGGCTGGAGGCGCAGCGCGACACTGCTGAAGAGTGTTCGATCGCCGAAGGACTTGGCGAGGCCGGTGGTGGAGATCACGGCCTGGACGGATGCGTCCTGAGCAAGGTGGGCTGCTACGCCGGCCGCAGGTCTGCGAGCGCTTCGATGAGGCGGTCGATCTCCGCGGTGGTGTTGTACACGTGCGTGGAGACGCGAATGGCCTCGTGGCCGTCGCGGCGATGTTCGTCGATGTGGATGGAGGCGCGTTCGGCAATGACCGGCACCGAGGCGACGGCGTCGACGCCCTCGATCTCGAAGATGGTCGACGCGGGACCGCTGGTCTCGGGGGTTGCACCGCTGACGAGGCGAGCCCCCGGCATCCCGGCGAGACGCTCTTTCAGGTAATCGGAGAGGAAGCGCGTGCGGGCCTCGACGCGGTCGATGCCCACCTGTTCCATGAACGCCAGGGAGGCGGCCAGGGCGGCGCGGACCGGCAGATCGTTGGTGCCCGGAGGCTCGAACGCGGGGTTTTCGGGCGTGGCGTCGTAGGCGAAGGCGGAGCGGATGCGCTCGCGCCCGCCCGCCCGCACATACAGGAAACCGGTACCCATAGGCCCCAGGAACCACTTGTGCAGGCTGGCCGAATAGGTGTCGCAGCCCAGGTCGTGGAGGTCGACCGGAATCATGCCCACCGCCTGGGCGCCGTCCACGTGGGTGAGGATGTCCCGGTCGCGCGCGAGGGCCGCCAGCCTGCGGACCGGATAGAGGTGGCCGCCGCGCGTCACGTGGCAGAAGGCGATCACCCGCGTGCGGGGAGTGAGCGCGGCTTCGAAGGCCTCGACGACCTCTGCCGCCCCGGGAAGCGGGCTCGGGATGAACACCTCCCGGGTCACGATGCCGTCGCGGGCCGCGCGCAGCTGCCAGGGGCGGCGGCCGGCCGGGTGCTCCTGGGTGGTGAAGACGACTTCGTCGCCCGGGCGCAGGTCGAAGCCGGCGGCGCTGAGGTGGAGCGCCTCGGTGGCGTTGCGGGTCAGGGAGAGCTCGTCTTCGTCGGCGTCCAGAAAGGCCGCGAGCCCGGGACGAACCCGCCCGGCGACGAGTTCGCGCAGTTCGCCCGTGGCCCGCCGGGGTTCGCGCGAAACCGCCTGGTAGCCGTCGGCGACCGCTCGCGCGACGCTCCCGGGCGGCATGCCCAGGCCGGCGTTGTTCATGTAGGCGGTGCCGGCTTCGAGGTCGAAGGCGGCCCGCACATGGGCCCACGCGGCGTCGTCGACCCCATCCGGGCGGGCGAGGGGGGTGT
>VXNP01000067.1 GCA_009840525.1 Gammaproteobacteria bacterium | reverse complement strand
TCCGTGTCCTTGGGCGAAAGCCCCACGGTCCACGCCAGCCAGCGTCCGTCCGGCGCAAAGCCGGGAGCTTCTCCCCAGGGAAAGACGCGCGTCGAGTCCTCGCTCAGGCGCCTTACCCGCAACTCCGCGGTCTCGTCGACGCGGCTGACCGTGTAAGCGACCCAGTCGCCATGCGGCGAGAGCAGAGCGGGCCCGAGATTCTCCCAGCGCCCGTAGTCTTCGGGTGCGACGCGGGGAAGATTCTGGGCGGAAAGCGGGAGCGCGGCGGCGAGGGAGACGGCCGCGAGGCGACGGAGCGCACTGGAGGTGCGGCTGGGCATCGACACCGGCCGGAAGTCTGCGGATGAACTCACGGGAATGCTCCTTGAAACCGGGGAATGGCGAGCGGGCGCGCATTCACAACCGCCGGCGGTCTCCTTCAGTCCGCCCGCGCCCGATGCTACCGCGCTCATTCGAAGATATCACGCGCCAGGCGTGGGCGATCCGAGGTGCTGCGCGACCCCTCACCCCCACATCACCCAAACCCCCGGCGGGGCCCGGAACTCGTGGCCGTGAGGGCGGCTCGGCCGCTCCGGGTCGAGTCGCAGCCCCGGCAGGCGGAACACCCGGGCCAGCGCCTCCCGCGCCTCGATGCGCGCCAGGGTGGCTCCCAGGCAGAAGTGGCGCCCGGCGCCGAAGGACAGGTGGTCGCACGCGTTGGGCCGGTCCGGATCGAAGCGGTCGGGATCGTCGAAGTGGGCGGGATCGCGGTTGGCCGCACCCAGCATGCACTGGACGGTCTCGTTGGCGGGGATCCTCACGCCCCGGATCTCGACCGCCTCCGTGGTGAAACGCGTGCAGGACTGGACGGCCGCGTCCCACCTGAGCGATTCCTCGAACACATCGTCCAGCCGGACCGGGTCGTCCGCGGCCAGCCTCGAAGCCGTTCGGTGAGTCAGCGCGGCCCAGATCGCGCTGGCGATGGCCGACTCGGTGGTCTCGATGCCGCCGAAGAGGATGATCAGCAGGTTGGCGACCATCTCCGCCTCCGCAAGCGGCTCCGCGTCGGTGTGGAGCCCCGCGATGGTCGAGCCCGCGGGCACTGGCCTCTTCGCCTGCAGGAAGGGCGTCACGTATTCGCCGAACTCGCGGGCCGCGGCCTTCCCCCTCCTCCGCACCACGGGATCACCGATGAAGTTCTCGAGCGCTGCGGCGAAGTCGTCGTACCAGGCGAGCAGGCGGGGTCCATCGCGTTCCGGAAGCCCCAGCACCCGGCAGATGCTCCGCACCGACAGTGGCCGCGCCAGCCGGGCCCGCAGGTCGGCCGCGCGCCGCCGACGGTCCTCGAGCTCTTCCATCAGCCCGTCCAGAACCGCCCGCACCGTCCCGAGGAGATTGCGCTCGAGGTTGCCGCGCCGAAACGGGCCGATGAAGCGGCGTTTGTAGCGGATCTGGGGCTCGCCGTCGGTTGTGAGCATGTGCGAGCCGAAGATGTCGCGGATGGTGGAGGCGGGCGCGTCGGTCGTGAAGCGTTTCCAGTCGGCCAGCACCTCCACGATGTCGTCCCGGCGCGTGAGCATCCACATGCCGAGCTCCGGAACCCATGTCACCGGTTCCGCAGCCCGGAGTTCGTGGAACAGGGGGTAGGGATCGCCGGCCAGCGCCTCGACGGTCACCCGGGCTCCCCGGGGGAACCGCCGGGCGCGGCTGGCATCGCCCCGATTCATCGTTGTAGCGTTCTGCATGCGATCAGGCTCACCTGGAACGGCGCACTCATGAGTGCGGTACCGCGCTTGCGTCTCCAAACCCTCCAAAGCCGTCCGGCCACCTTCCCGGGTTCCCTTCCGGCACCCGGACACCGTGACGAGCGGCGTAGACCGCTGCAAGGGGCACGCGGATGACCGAAGACCTGGTCCGCCATTACTCCCGCTTCCGGGTGTCGGAGCGCGTGCTCCTTACCGGCCATTCACACCAGGCGTGGCCCGACGTGGCGTTCGACGCCCAGCGGCAGGCATGGCTCGACGCCGCCGAGCTCGTGGACGACAAGTGGGAGCGCGCGTTCGAGGTGGCCGCCGAGGTGCGGGCCGGGTACCGCCGCCTGCTGGACGACCCGGACGGCCACATCGCGCTGGGGCAAAACACGCACGAACTGGTCACCCGGTTCCTGTCGGCGCTGCCCTTGCGGGATCGGCCGCGCCTCGTGACCACCGACGGCGAGTTCCACACGATCCGGCGCCAGCTGGAACGGCTCGGGAACGAGGGAATCGAGATCAGGACGGTACCGACCGCCGGTGGCGCCGCCGTGGCGGATGCGCTCGTCGCGGAGGTGGACGACCGCACGGCGGGGGTTCTGGTGTCGTCGGTGCTCTTCCGCGATGCCCGGATCGTCGAGGGACTGGACAAGGTGGCGGCCGCGTGCGCCCGGGTCGGCGCGGAACTGCTCGTGGACGCCTATCACTCGCTCAACGCGGTCCCGTTTTCGGTCGTGAAGTCGGGGCTCGGCGAGGCGTTCGTGACGGGCGGCGGCTACAAGTATTGTCAGCTGGGCGAGGGCAACTGCTTTCTGAGGTTCCCGCGGCACTGCCCGCTGAGGCCCGTGCTGACCGGATGGTTCGCCGAGTTCGGGACGCTGGCAGCCGGACGCCGACACGGCGGACCCCCCTACGGGGAAGGACATCTGCGCTTCGCGGGCTCGACCTACGATCCGGTCAGTCACTATCGGGCGGCGGCGGTGTTCAGGTTCTTCCGGGAGCAGGGGCTCGTCCCGGAGCGACTCCGGCGCATCAGCCTTGAGCAGATCCGCCGGCTCGCGGAGGGCATCGATGCCCTGGACCCGAATCCGCGGATTCTCTCGCGAGATCGCATGGTGCCATTGTCCCGGAGGGGCGGCTTCCTGGCCCTGACCACCCCCATCGCGGGGAAGATCTCGGGCGAGCTCGGGAGGCGCGGCATCCACACGGACTTCCGTGGCAGCTCGTTGCGCCTGGGGCCGGCGCCCTACGTGACCCGGCATCAGCTGGACGAGGCGGTCGAGGCGCTGGGAGCGGTCCTGGCCGCGCATTCCTGAAGTTGTTCCGGGCGCCGACGGCCTCCATCGCGAGCGCTCGTCGGTTGGGCGGCTCGGGGCCCGGCGGCTCAGGCCCTGCCTGCCCTCCCGGCTACGATCGAGTGCTGGGCCATGAGGAGCGCCGGGATCACGAGCATGAGCAGCGCGGTGGCGATCAGGATCCCGAACCCCACGGACGCGGCCAGGGGCACGAGGTGTTGCGCGTGGGTACTGGTCTCGAAGACCAGCGGAGCGACACCCACGAACGTCGTCACGGAAGTCAGCAGGATGGCCCGGAAGCGGTCCTTGGCCCCGGCGACGATCGCGTCCCGCACCGGCATCCCTGACGCCTTCAGGTCGTTGATGAACTTGATCATCATCAGTGAGTCGTTGACGACCACGCCGCTCACCCCGATCAGCCCGTACATCGACCAGATGCCCAGGCTCAGGCCGAGGAGCATGTGCCCTGCGACAGCGCCGATCAACCCGAGCGGCACCGCGGCCAGGATGATCAGGGGCTGGGTGTAGGAACCGAAAGGAATCGCCATCAGCGCGTACATGACGAGGAGCGCCAGAAAGAGCGAACGGCTCAGGTCGGCGTTGGCCTCCTCCTGCTGTTTGCGCTGACCGCCATAGGTGTACTCGAAAAGGCGGTCCTCGGCCGACAGTCGCTCCAGGATGCCTTCCTCCAGGCTCCGATTGACCTGCTGGCCGGTCGCGAGCACCGGATCGACATCCGCCGTCACGGTGACCGCGCGGCGCCCGTCCATCCGGTGGATGGTGGCCGCCGACCGTGCGAAACCGGCCGACGCCACCTGACCCAGCGGAACCTCGCCGCCGGGCGTGCGCACCAGGTAGCGCTCCACATCGACGGCGGAATCGCGCTCGTCTTCGGGGAGGCGCACGAACACACCCACGTCCTCGCGCCCGCGCTGCACCCTGAGCGCCTCGGCGCCGAAGAAGGCGGAGCGCACCTGCGACGCGAAATGGCCGACCGTCAGATTCAGCGTGCGGGCTGCCGGCTTCAGCTCCAACTGCAGTTCCCGGAACCCTTCATCGAGGTTGCTGCGCACGTCGAAGACACCGTCGATGCCATTCAGCTCGGTCACGAACTCGTCCGCAATCTCGGCGAGCCGTCCGGGGTCCGGATGCGAGAGCTCGAAGTGAACCGGAAGTCCGAGCGTGATCAGGTTCGAGGAAATCGACAGCGACCTCGCGCTCGGGAGAACCCCGACCTCTTCGCGCCAGAGCCGCTCGAAGGTGGATGGCGCGATGTCGTGGCGCTCCCAGTCGATGAGCTTGAACTGGACGGCGCCCAGGTGGCCACGCGCGGCCTCCACCGCGTTGCCGCCCAGAGGGTCGTAGAGCGCCGCGGACTGGCCGACCGTCACGGCGACCCCGACCTCCAGGGGATCCGCATCCGCATCGCGCTCGCGCGAGATGCGCTCAACGGCGCGATGCCCTGCAGCCTCGAGTTGCGCCGCAACCGCGGACGTCCGCTCCCCGGGCGTGCCCACCGGCATCTCCAGGTTGGCGGAGACGACCTCACCCTCAATGGGGGTCAGGAACTGGTTGGGGACCACGCCCGCATTGACGGCTGCCATCGTGAGCACGAGCAGTCCCGCCGCGGAGGCGAGCACGATGCCGGGCTGGTCGACGGAAAGACGCAGTCCGCGGTCCAGCGGACCATCCACGACCCGCTTCAGCAGGGCATCCACTCGTCCGCGGACACGGTTGAGCCGCCCGGACAGCCAGCCCTCGCGCGAGGCGCCCGGAGCGGGCAGGTGGGCCAGGTGGTTCGGCAGCACCAGAAGGGACTCCACCAGGGAAATCAGGAGGACCGTGATCACCACCAGCGGAATCGGACGACCGAGCTCACCCTGCGGGCCGGGCGCGGTCAGGAGCGCGGAGAACGCCGTCACCGTGGTGAGCACGGAGAAGATGACTGGCGCACTGACCCGCCGCGTCCCCTGGATCGCCGCGGCAACCCCGCCAACGCCCCGCTCCCGTTGCGTGAAGACGCTTTCGCCCACGACGATCGCGTCGTCCACGACGATCCCCAGCGCGAGAACGAGCGCCATCAGCGAGAACATGTTGACCGAGACGCCCAGGAACTCCATGAACAGGAAGGCCCCTATGAACGAGACCGCCAGGCCAATGGCCACCCATAGCGCGAGCCGGACCTCGAGGAACAGGGTGAGGGCCAGCAGGACGAGCGCCAACCCCAGCAGCGCGTTCTCGATCATCAGGCCGAGCCTTCCGGAGACCTCGACCGAGTCGTCCTTCCAGATCTCGACGGCAGCCCCGGGCGGAAGGGCGGGGACAACCTCGCTTGCGAGATACTGCCTTACGGCTTCCGCTATTTCGAGGACTTTCTCGTTCGACGCGCGGTATACATCGATGCCAACGGCGCGCCGGCCGTTGAAGCGCACGCTCAGATCGGTGTCCGCGAATCCGTCCCGCACGGTTGCGATCTCGTTCAGGCGGACCGATGTCCCGTCCGAGCGGGTCAGGACGATGATGTCCTCGAAGTCGCCCTGGTCGTAGTTCCTGCCCAGCGTGCGGACCAGGATCTCGTTGTCGCCGTCGGAGATCCTGCCGGCCGACAGCTCCATCGAGCCCTGCCGCACCGCCATGGCGACATCCTCGAGCGTGAGACCCAGCGCCCGCAGCCGGCTGACCGGGACCTCGATGGAGACCTCGTACGGCCGGGCACCGCTGACTTCGGCCAGCGACACCTCCGGCAGGGACGAGATGCCCTCCTCGATTTCGTACGCCAGTTCCTTGAGGGCGCGCTCCGGGACATCGCCGTGAACCAGCAGGCGGATGACGTTCTGCCGGCTCGTGATCTCGCGCACCTGAGGCCGTTCCGCCTCCTCGGGGAAGGTGATGATGCGGTCGACCTCGGCCTTGACCTCGCTGATCGCGCGATCGACATCGGTGCCCGACTTGAACTGCGCGATGATCGAGCCGAAGCCCTCGGAAGCAGTCGCTTCCACCCGGTCCAGGCCCTCCACGCCCCGGATCTGCTCCTCGATCTTGGTGACGATCGATTCCTCGATCTCCCCGGGCGTCGCGCCGGGATAAACGACGAGGACCTGGACTCGATCCAGGGACAGTTCGGGAAGGATCTCCTGAACCAGGTTTCTCGCTGCCGCCAGGCCCGCGAGGAGCAGAAACAGCATGAGCACGTTCGCCGCCACGCTGTTTCGGGCCATGAAGGCGATCGGCCCGGCGCGGCCGCCGGTCAGGTTCGGCTGATCCGCCCCTTCAGGGGTCAAGGGCCACCTGCTCGCTTCCCGCGAGGCCCAAGCCCTTCCGGAAGCAGGTCTGATCCATGGCGCATGCGGGATGCCTACGCGAGAGGTGACGGGGAAGACTCCCACCCCCTGCAAGAGAACCATGACACCAGCCGCAATCAAGAAGCGCGTCGTCCATGCAGCGTCCTGCGTGGGGGAAAGCGTCGGCGGCCAGCCAGGCAAGGGTGGCGGGAGGACTAGGTTTCCGAGGCTGTACGCTGTAGGCTGACTGCAACCCACCCAGTCCCGCCCCGGGGGAGGCAGTCAGATGGTTCTTCGCGTTCATCCACGCAGAGCGCTCCGCCTGTTCGCGGCCATTGTTGTCACGGCGACCTCCATTTCGGTCTTCGGCACGCCCGCGCGCGCCCAACTTCCCTCGCCCATCGAACTGACTACCCTCTCCGTGCCGCGCTTCGATATCGTTCCCTCCGCCATCGAGCTCACCGGCCCGGTGCGTCCCGGGGAGTACCTCGGCGTGGTCGGCCCGCGCGCGGCGTGGCTGGGACTCGAGACCGGTGAAGCCGAACTGTGGGTGCATCCGCTGAAGGTCGGAAACGGCTTCCGCCTGAGCTTCACGACGCCCCGCCATGGCGCTCCGATCCCCGGCGGCCAGGTGGCGCGCACGGTGCACGTGCGGCCCGAGCTGGCGACCATCACCTACAGCCACGCGGCTTTCCAGGTGCGCCAGCACATCCTCGCGCCCGCGGACACGGCCACGTCCGGCCTCCTCGTGCTGCTGGAGGTCGACACTCCCGAACCGCTCGAGATTGTCGCCGAGTTCGAGCCCGTGCTGAACTACATGTGGCCGGGCTCGCTGGGCGGACAGTACGCGTACTGGGATGCCGAGCGCCGCCTTTTCGTGCTCTCGGAGAGCCTCCAGGCCCGCAACGCGGTCGTGGGGTCGCCGTGGGCAACCAACTCGGTGGAGCATCCGGCGCACCAGTTGGGCGAGGCGCCGCGCACGATGGTGATTCCGGTCGATCCGGAGCGGGCGGGGCGAGAGTTCATCCCCATCGCGGTCGCGGCCGGCACCGGCTCCCGCGAAACCGTCTTGGAGAGCTACCGCGAGCTCATCGCGAACGCCGAGGGGCTCTATTACGACAAGCGGTTGTGGGCCGGTCGCGCGCTCACGTCCACCGTCTCGGTCGAGACCCCCGATCCCGAGCTGGACCTCGCGCTCGAGTGGGCCAAGATCAACCTGGAGGAACAGCGGGTCTGCAACCCGGATCTCGGGTGCGGCTTCGTCGCCGGGTGGGGGTTGTCGCGCAACGGCACCCGCCCCGGTTTCGGCTGGTTCTTCGGCGGCGATGCGGCCATCAACACCTTCGCCATGGACGCGCTGGGCCAATGGGACCTGGTGGCCGAGGAACTGGCGTTTCTCGCCCGCTACCAGCGCGCCGACGGCAAGATTACCCACGAGATTTCGCAGGCCGCCGCGCACATCGACTGGTTCGACTCCTACCCGTACGCCTATTACCACGCGGACACCACACCCTACTGGATGCTCGCACTGTACGAGTACTGGCGGGCCAGCGGCGACGACGAGCTGGTGCGCGAGCTCTGGCCGGCCTACCGGCGCGCGTGGGAGTGGTGCCTGACCGCCGAGACCGACGGCGACGGCATCATCGAGAACACGGTGGGCGGTCTCGGCGCGGTCGAGGTGGGGGGGCTGGGGGAGGCCATCCACCAGGACATCTACCTCGCCGCGGTCTGGGTCGCGGCCCTCCAGGGGACGCGCGTGCTGGCCCGGCACATGGGCGACGACGAGATCGAACTGGACGCGGGCCTTCTCGGGATCACCGCGCGGTCGACCCTGAACAGCGCCTATTGGCGCGAAGCGGAGGGATATCACGCCTTCGGGATCCTGCGCGGGGGCGGTACCAACGACAACCTCACGGTCTGGCCCGCCACTGCGGCTGCCTTCCATCTGCTCAACGATCGGGAGACGCGGTCCACGCTGACCAGGATCGCCGGCGACCGCGTGTCGTCGGACTGGGGTGCGCACATGCTCTCGACGGAGAGCGAACTCTACGACCCGCTCCAGTACAACCAGGGCACCGTCTGGCCCTTTGTGACGGGGTTCGCGGCGTGGGCTCAGTACCGCCACCGCCGCCCCTGGGCAGGCTTCCACCTGATGGACGCGGTGAAGCAGATGACCTTCGACTGGGCGTTGGGACGCCATCCGGAACTGCTGTCCGGCAGCTTCTACCAGCCTCTGGACCAGACCGTGCCGCACCAGTTCTTCGCGACCTCGATGCTCGTCACGCCCCTGCTCAGAGGCGTCTTCGGGTGGCAGCCGGACGCGCCCCGGGGGCGGGCTCGGCTCGCACCCCAGTTGCCCCCGGACTGGCCGACGGCCACGATCCGCGGACTGCGCGCCGGGAGTACGGTCCTGGACGTGGAGATTCGCCAGAACTGGACCTCCACCGGTGGCGAGCAGCGAGCGACCATCCGCTGGCTGGGTCCCCGGCTGGATCTCGACTTCGTGCCCGACGTGCCCGTCGGAGCCCGCAACCCGTCGATCACGGTGGATGGCGTTCCGGCGCCCTCCGGGGGGGCCGTCCGCGTCCAGGTTGGCAGCGACGCATCCGGACCCGAGGGTGGCGAACCCGAAGCCAGGGACCAGGACGACGTCGCCGAGATCGTGGTGCGCTGGGAGGGCGGGCTGGCGGTGGCCCCGCCCCGCATCGACCTGGAGCCGGGTCAGCGCAGCACGGGCCTCCGGATCATCGACCTGGTGGCCGACGACGACGGTTGGCTGCTGACCCTCGAAGGGACGCCGGGACGCGACTACGATGTTGAGCTCTTCGGCACCCCGATCGACGCCTCCGCGACCGATGCGACGGCGCGCGTATCCGGTCAATCCGGCGGTACGATCCGCGTGAGCTTCACCGGAGACGCGGGCCGCGCCACTACTGTGGTCAAGCTTACCCCGACGCCATGAGCGTCGGCTGACGCAGACTCGCGCCAACGCCTGCGTCGCCCCGCGAGCCCGACGACTCGGCCGGTTCAGGGCCGTTCAGCACCTCCATTGTGCCGAGTTCCCTGTGCACCAACCTCCTCGCAACCCGTGCGGTAGAGCCTCGCGCAACGTATTAGTTATAGGCTAAGGAGCGGTGTGTGCCTGCCGACACGTAGCGGGCCTGCTCCAGACGGTCTCAGAGGCGGCGCATGAAGAGACTCTCCGAGAGTGCGGTTCTCCTCGCAACGTGGTCCCTGGCCGGCCTTGGCCTGCTTGTGGGCAGCGGCGCTTCCAACGCCGTTGAACCTGCCTCGCTCGACATCGGTCTTGGCGCCACCCACGCGACCGCGCCCGCTTCCGCCCCCTCCCCCGCCCCGCCATCGCCCGCGCTCACGGCCGTCGTCCGGCAGTACTGCGTGGTCTGCCACAACGACGCGCTCCTCACCGGCAACCTCTCTCTGCAGCACTTCGCCGTGGAGGCCGCCACAGAGGAGCGAGAGACCGCGGAAAAGATGATCCGCAAGCTTCGCGCGGGGATGATGCCGCCGCCCGGGATTCCGCGCCCGTCGGCCGATACCCTGCTATCGCTGGTTGAGACACTCGAGTCCTCGGTCGACGAGGTCGCCAGCGCGGCCCCCAACCTGGGCACGCGACGGTTTCAGCGGCTCAGCCGGCCCGAATACGAGCGCGTCATCCACGAACTTCTGGGACTCGAGGTGAGCGCGGACAACTGGCTCCCCGAGGATCTGCTGGTGGGGAGCTTCGACAACATGTCCGCCGCCCAGGGCCTCTCGACCACCCTGCTGGACTCATACCTGAAGGCGGCCATCGACGTCAGCCGTCTCGCCATCGGAAACCCGCAGGCCCTGTCCTCCACCACCAAGCACCGCAACCCGCTCGAGGTGTCGCAGCACGCGTGGGAACAGGTCGAGGGAGCGCCTTTCGGCACCCGGGGCGGGATGGTGGTGACGCACGACTTCCCTGCGGACGGCGAGTACGTCTTCCGGGTGGAGACCGAGTTCGGCAGCGGCAACCAGGTCGCCGCCGAGGATATCGACATCTCCATCGACGGCGAACCGGCCGCGCTGCTCAGGCTCGAATACAACGCGGTGCGCACCGTGCCCGCCATCGAGACCGAGCCGATCTTCGTGCGCGCCGGACAGCGAAAGGTGTCGGCGGCGTTCGTCAACGTCATCGAGGGACCCTACGAGGACCGTTTCAGCCCCGCCGCGTGGTCGGCCGCGGGTACGGCGGGAGGCAGCTACGGGGTAACCGGCCTCACGCACCTGAAGGAGTTGCTCATCACCGGCCCGGCCAACGTCTCCGGGGTGGGAGTGACCGAGAGTCGGCAGCGCATCTTCACCTGCCGTCCATCCGCCCCCGGGGAAGCTCGTCCGTGCGCGCAGTCGATCCTCTCGCGGCTCGCCACGCGCGCCCACCGCCGGCCGCCTTCGTCCGGCGACATCGCCGACCTGATGCGCTTCTACGACGCGGCGGCGGCCGACGAGGGCTTCGAGGCCGGGGTGCAGATGGGTCTGCAGGCGATTCTGGTGTCCCCGGAGTTCGTCTTCCGGCTGGAGCGTGAGCCCGCCGACACTCGGCCGGGGGAGGGCTACCCCCTGAGCGACATCGATCTCGCCACCCGGCTCTCCTTCTTCCTGTGGGCGACGGTGCCCGACGAGGAGCTGCTCGAGGTGGCGGGGAGCGGCCGGCTATCGGAACCGGAGGTCCTGGAGGCGCAGGTCGAGCGGATGTTGCGGGACCCGCGCTCCGAGACCCTGGCCACGCGCTTCGCCCACCAGTGGCTGAGGCTGCAGGACGTGGGCAAGGTGTGGCCGGAGTCCTACCTCTACCCGGACTTCTCGCAGCAACTGGCCGGAGCCATGGTGCGGGAGACCGAACTGCTCTTCGACTACCTGGTTCGGGAAGACCGGAGTCTGCTCGAACTTCTCGATGCGAACTACTCTTTCCTCAACCGGCGGCTCGCCCGGCATTACGGGATCGAAGGCGACTTCCAGGGTGACGATTTCCGCCTCGTGCGCTATCCGGATGGCCGCCGGCGAGGCGTGCTCGGCCACGGGAGCGTGCTGCACCTCACTTCCATGTCGGGCCGGACCTCGCCCGTATTGCGCGGCAAATGGGTGATGGAGGTGCTGATGGGGACGCCGCCGCCGCCCCCTCCACCCAACGTCCCGACCCTTGAGGGCAGCCCGGACGCCGACGGGGACCGCATCCTGACCACGCGCGAGCGCATGGAGTTGCACCGGTCAAGCCCTGTATGCAGCTCCTGCCACAACTTCATCGATCCCATCGGCCTCGCGCTCGACAACTTCGACGTGACCGGCCGCTGGCGGGTCCGCGAGAACATGGCCCCGCTCGACACCCGCGGCACCTTCTACGACGGCACCGCCCTGAGTTCGCCCGGAGATCTGGCCGCGGTGCTTTTGAAGCGTCCGGTCCCTCTCGCACGTAACTTCACCGAGCATCTGCTTTCGTACGCAATCGGGCGGCCCGCCGACCATCTCGATCAGCCGACCATCCGCGCCATCACGCGGGCGGCGGCGGACAGCAACTACAGCATCTCGTCGATTGTGCTGGGAGTCGTAAGGAGCGCTCCCTTCCGCATGCGACAAACGCAGGAGGTTCAATGAGAGAGTTCACGTCTGCAACCAGTCACCGCCCGACCTGGATGGCGCTCCCGGTCATTGGCCGCGCCGCCGTTCTGGCCCTCGCCCTCCTGTGGTCCCTCCCCCTGGCGGCCCAGCAGGGGCAGATCACCGGGCTCGTCACCAACGCGGCCACCGGGCAGCCTATCTCCTCGGCACAGGTCTTCCTGCCCGAGCTGAACGTCGGCGCGCTCTCTGCGTCGAACGGCCGCTACCTCCTGCTGGGGGTCAACGCCGGCACCCATACGGTGCGCGTCGAGCGCATCGGCTTTGCCGCAGCGACCATGGAGGTCACCGTTGCCGTGGACCAGACCGTCGAAGCCAACTTCCAGCTGCAGGAGGTGGCGCTGAACCTGGACGAGATCGTGGTGACCGGCACCGGCGCCCCCACGCAGAGGCGCCGCCTGGGTCAAACCATCACGTCGGTCACGGCCGACGAACTCGCAATCGCGCCCGTCACCAGCCTCTCAGACGCGCTGGTGGGACGTCTCGCCGGAGCGCGCGGGCTGATCTCGGGAGGTCAGACCGGAGCCGGCAGCGCCATCGTGCTCAGGGGCACCTCGAGCATCAGCCAGCGCCAGAGCCCGCTCATCTACGTGGACGGCGTACGCATGGACAATGCGACCGAGGACGCCCAGTCCGCGACCACCGACAGGCTGCAGGACATCAACCCGCAGGACATTGACCGAGTGGAGGTCATCCGGGGCGCCGCCGCCGCCACCCTCTACGGCACCGAGGCGTCGAGCGGCGTGATCCAGATCTTCACCAAGCGGGGACAGACGGGTGCGCCGGTGTACGCCTTCTCCACCGACCTTCAGCACCTGAGCTTCCCGCGCGAATTCCCGGACAACTGCGGATACAACCGTGCCGAGCACCGGCTTCTCTGTGACAGTCCCTGGGACGCGAACAAGGTCCTGGGATATCATCAGAACTACAACCTCTCCGTTCGGGGCGGGACACCCGGTCTGCGCTACTACCTGTCCGGGCGCCTGATGGATGAGCGGAATCCCTCACCCAACAACGAGCTCGCAAACCAGTCCGTGCGCGCCTCCTTCGACTTCACCCACACGGAGAAGCTGACCAGCCAGGTCGGCGTGAACGTCGTTCGACGCAATCTGAGGACGGCCACCCCCGGCTGGGGCGACCTCTTCGGAAACCTCATGCTGGGGAATCCGCTGCGCGCTACCGAGACCAACCCCCACGGCGCGTACACACCGCTTTTGGCCAGCCGAATCACGGAGAACTTCCAGGAGTCCGTCAATACCATGCTGAACGCCTCGCTGGTCTACCAGTGGGCCGAGGGCCTCAGCTCCACCCTTCAGGTGGGACACAACTTCATCGACAGCCGCTTCAGCGAGTTCTTCCCCCAGGGCGTGGTCGCGGAGTCCGTCACCGGGTATAAGCGGGTGAGGAATTCGAGGTTCGCCACTACCACCCTGGACTTCAGCACCCACTGGGAGACGGAGATCAGCGACCGGATGGTCGGCAACGTAACGGTCGGAGGCCAGAGCTTCCGCGAGGTACAGGCGTACGAGGTGGCGTCCGTGCGCGAGTTCGGATCCCCCACCCTCAAGACCCTGAGCGGCGGCGCCCAGATTACCGGGGTGAGCGAGGGCTTCGAGGAAGTCATCAACGCGGGTCTCTTCGTCCAGGGTCAGGTCGGGCTCGATGACCGCCTCTTCCTGACCGGCGGCGTGCGCGCCGACGGCAACTCGGCCTTCGGCGAGGACTTCGGCCTGCAGGTGTACCCCAAGGCGGGCGTGTCCTGGGTGGTCTCCGAATACGATTTCTGGAACGTGGGCTGGATGAACGAACTCAGGCTGCGCGCGGCTCTGGGAGCCTCCGGTCTGCAGCCGGGCGCCTTCGACGCCCAGCGTACCTAGAGCCCGAGCAGCAGCGTCATCGGCGGCTACCTTACGCCTCAGAACCTGGGCAACCCCGAACTCAAGCCCGAACGCTCGACCGAGATCGAGATGGCGATCGAGACCGGGATGCTGGATGGCCGCTTCGGGATGGAACTGGTCTACTTCAACCAGACCACCAACGACGCCCTGCTGCCGGTGCCGCCCTCGCCCGGCGACGGGTTCACCCGCTCGCAGCTGCGGAACCTCGGCACGCTCAAGTCGTGGGGCCTCGAGCTCACCGCCGACGCGCGCCTGGTACAGAGCCCCAGCTTTACCTGGGACCTGACGCTGAGCCCCACCTATCTGAAGCAGTGGGCGGACGACCTGGGCGGGCAGCCCGACCGGCGCCTCGGCAGCCGGCGCCGGTTCCATTCCCTCTACGAAGGGATGTGGCCCGGCATCTGGATCGCCCCGATCGTCGACCCCAACCAGCCCTACATCCTCTCCGGACCCATCGACGAGATCCGCAGCCGCCGGGACATCGCGCCCAACATCCTGAAGGCGGCCGACGGCACCGACTCACTGGCGGTGATCGGCAGACCACAGCCCAACTGGACGATCGACATCCGCAGCGCCATGCAGTTCGGGAGCTTCACTTTCCGCAACATCTTCGAGGCGGCGGGCGGCTTTATCGTCTCCAACGAGACCGACCACCTGCGCAACGCGCTGGGCAACGGCCCCCTGGTGGCGACGCTCGAGCATACCTTGAACGACCCCAACGCCAGCGTCGAGGAGAAACAGCGGCTGGTGGACGAGTACGGCCGCAAGCACAACGGCGTCATCTCCAACACCGTCTATCCGGGCGACTACCTGCGCTGGGCCGAGCTCACCGTCTCCTGGCAGCTTCCGGACTCGTTCGCCGAGAGTCTCGCGGCAACGAGCGCGCAGGTCAGCGTCGGCGTCAAGAACCTGCACGTCTTCAGCGATTACCTGAGTTCGCCCAAGAACGGCTGGATCGACCCCGGCACCCGCGGCATCGAAGCGGGCACCGCCGGCGCCAGCTACTTCACGCAGAACGTCGACTATCTCAAGGTGCCGGCTCCGAGACGTCTGGTCTTCTCCCTCAGGGCCCAGTTCTGACCGGGTCGAAACATGCGGAGGCAATCATGAACGTGCATGAGAGACAAGGGAGTCGACCGATGACAAAGAACGGAAACCCTGATGCCGGAACGATCACTGGAACACGACGACTGAGGGGTCTCGCGGCCCTCGCTTCGGGACTGCTGCTGACCACGGCCATCGGCTGCAGCGACTTCCTGGAAGTCGACAACCCGGCGAGTCTGCTGGACGAGGACCTGGAGCGGAAGGAGCTTCTGGGAACGCTGGCCAACACGCCGGAGGGGAACCTCGCGGGCACCTACTCCAGCCTGCTGACGCGGCACGGACTGCTCAGCGACGAGCTGTTCCATCCAACCACGCAGCTCGAGAACATCGACGCCATGCGCGGAAACCGGCTGGCGTCCAACTCCGCCGTGGAAGGCCACTGGCGCGGGCTCGCGCAGGCGCGCTGGCTCGCGGACGAGGTGGCCGAACGCCTCGCTGCGGCCGGGGGCAACGACCTGGGCGTCGCGCGCGCGCACTTCTTCGGCGGGATGACCCGCATCACCATGGCGGACCACTACAACGTGATCGTGTACGGCGCTGAGGATCAGCTGCGCGGCCCGATCGACGTCATCGCGGAGTCCATCGAGCGCTTCCAGCAGGCGGCCCAGGTGGCGCAGTCCGCCGGGGACGCGAACTTCGCCGCGGCCGCGATGGGGCAGGTCGCACGAGCCTACCGCTCGCTCTACTACGAGCGCACCCACCTCCAGGGCCAGATGGACCGCAGCCTGTTCGACCAGGCGGAGTCGGCCGCGCGCCAAGCGCTCTCGACAGCCCCGGACTACAACTTTTCGCTGCGCTTCGGGGCCCCCGGCGGCTCCAACTCCGGGGCTTCGCTCGGAGGGCCGTACGGAGGCACCAACCGGATCGACGAGATCTATCTCTTCCTTCCGGACCCCGTCACCGGAGACTGGGACCCGCGCATCGCGCACGAGGAAACGACCCGCGAGGAGCCGCTCGGCACCAGCTCCTACAACCTGAAGTATACCGCGCGCGAAACTCCGCTCCCGCTCAGCCGTGCCGCCGAGGCGATGCTCATCATCGCCGAATCCCGGCTGCTGGCCGGAGACCTCGCGGGCGCGGTCGAGTGGATCAACCACACCCGCGCGGCGGCGAGGACCCGCACGATGGCCGGAGATTGGGGCGACGCGTCGCGCGGCTGGCCGCCCACCGGACACACGCTCTCGGATCTGCGGGACTTCGCGAGCATGGACGCGGGCGAGATCATGGCCCAGCTCCAGCACGAGCGCAGGGCCGAGTTCTGGATGGAGATGCGGCGCTGGCAGGACATGCGGTACTACGAGATCTTCCCCTACCGCTGGTTCGACCAGAACAAGGCGATGGGAATTCATCTGCGCTGGCCGCCCTCCCCCGAGGACGTCAACGCCAACCCCAACCTCACCAACGAAATCGCGCAGCGGTTGTACGTGAACTGAGTTCCATGAATCGAGTCCGGGAAACCGCGTCCTGTGAATTGAGTCGCTGGATGGAGGGAAGTCGTCGATGAATTTCATCACGGGAAGACGCCTGTCGCGCCGTACCTTTCTGAAGGGCGCCGGGGCCTCCGTGGGCCTCCCGCTCCTCGAGGCGATGGTGCCGGCAGGCACGCCGTGGAGCGATGCCGCACAGGCGCAGTTCACGCGGCTGGTGTGCGTCGAGGAGTCAATGGGGTGCGCGGGCGGGAACGACTGGGGGGACGAGCAGAACCTGTTCGCGCCGGCGACGGCGGGGCGTGATTTCGAGCTCAGGGCGGAGAGCCAGCTCAAGCCCCTGGAGGCCTACCGCGACTACCTCACCATCGTCAGCAACACCGACGTGCGCATGGCGGAGCCCTACCGGGCCGAGGAGATCGGCGGCGATCACGATCGCTCCACCGCCGTGTTCCTCACCCAGGCCCATCCGCTGCAAACCCAGGCCGACGTCTATCTGGGCAAGTCCCTCGATCAGGTCCACGCGGACCGCTTCGGACAGGACACCGCGCTGCCCTCGCTCGAGATCACGACGGAGCAGATGGACCGCGGGGGCGGGTGCGCCTACAACTACCACTGCGCGTACACCACCACCCTGGCGTGGGCATCGCCCACCCAGCCGCTTCCGGCGATCCGGGAGCCCCGGCGGGTGTTCGAGCAACTGTTCGGCGCCGGCGACTCCCCGGCCGACCGCGCCGTGCGCCTGCGCAACAGCCAGAGCCTGCTCGACTGGGTGCTGGTGGAACTGAACGACCTGAAGCGGGAGCTGGGGGCGCTGGACCGGCAGGCGCTCGATCAGTACGCCACCCACATCCGCGAGCTGGAGCGGCGCATCGAGCTGGTGGAGGCGCAGAACTCGAGCGGCGAAGAACGGCAGATGCCGGAGGCGCCGTCGGGGATTCCGGACCGCTGGGAAGACCACATGCAACTGATGTTCGACCTGCAGGTGCTCGCCCTGCAGGCGGACCTGACCCGGGTCATCACTTTCAAGACCGGCTTCGACCTGCAGAACAGCACCTTCCCCGACAGCGGCACCAGCAAGTCCTTCCACGCGGCGTCGCACCACGGCAACGTCCCCTCCGCCGTCATGGAATTCAACGTCATCAACACGTATCGCCTGGGGCAGATGGCGTACTTCCTGGAGAAGATGAAGAACACGATGGAGGGCGAGGCGTCGCTGCTCGACAAGACGGCCATCATCTGGGGTTCCCCGATGGGCGACCCGAACCTGCACAACCACCGGCGCTGCCCGCTCCTGCTCATGGGCCATGCGAACGGTGCGCTGGAGGGCAACCTGCATCTGCGGGCGCCCAAGGGAACGCCCATGGCCAACGTGTTCGTGAGCCTGATGCAGCGCCTGGGGCACGACGACATGCGAGCCTTCGGCGACAGCACGGGCGAGTTCCCGCTCAGCTTTCCGGTGGGCCGCTCGGTGAGCACCCGGAGGGAGCCATGAGGCTGGGACGCGGGATGCGGCGCGCCGGCACGGTTCTGGCGGTCGTGCTGGCCGTGGGTGCGGCGCCCCCGCAGGATGGGCTGCTGGATGCGGCCAGGGAGGGAGACGCGACCGCCGTGCGGTCGCTGCTCGAGGGCGGCGCCGACCCCAACCTCGCGCAGGGAGACGGCCTGACGGCATTGCACCTGGCCGCCCGCGAGGGTCATCTGGAGGTCGTGGGAATCCTGATCGGCGCAGGGGCCGAGACCGGGGCAGCCACGCGCATCGGTGACTATACGCCCCTGCACCTGGCGAGTGGGGGAGGACACGCGGACGTCGTGGACGCGCTCCTGGGCGCGGGTGCCGACGCGGAGGCGGTCACCACCTCGAGCGGCGTGACCTCCCTCCACCTGGCGGCGGAGGCGCGCGGCGGCGAACGCGCGGTCCGGCTGCTGCTCGAGCACGGCGCGCCGGTGAACGCGCGCGAAAGGTCAGCGGGGCAGACGCCCCTCATGTTCGCCGCCGCCGCCGGGCGGGCGGCCTCCGCGGCCGAACTGCTGGAACACGGCGCCGACCCCTCGCTCGCCACCGAAGTCGGGGATGTGCTGCGCCGAATGGCGATCAGCAGGGCCGCCCAGGGGCGTCTGCTGGAGGCGCTGTCCGAGATCCAGCGTGCGACCGAAGGCGGGACCGCCAGGGAGCCCACCGCCGCCGAAGTGCAGGCCGCGCTCGCGGTGCAGCGGGAGTTTCTCGATTCCGAGGAGCTGCGCCGGCAGTTGGCCGACTTCCACCCCGACGACCTTGCCAACCTGGTGCCCGCGTGGGACACCCCCGCCGGCTACGTCAGCGACAACGAGATCGTCCGGCGGCCCATGTACGAAACCCTGGTCGGCAGGACCGGCGGCATGACCGCCCTGCTGCACGCCGCCCGCGAGGGTCATCTGGAGGTGGCGCGGGTGCTCCTGGACGGAGGCGCCGACATCGACCAGGTCGCCGGCGACGGGGCCAGCCCGCTTACCCTCGCCGCGCTCAACGGCCAGTTCGACATGGCGATGCTGCTCATCGAGCGCGGCGCCGATCCCGACCTGGCCACCCACACGGACGGCGTCTCTCCCCTGTTTGCGGTGCTCCAGACCCAGTGGGCCTTCAAGTTCACCGACCACCCCCATCCTCGCGCGCACGACAACCAGGCCACGGCGCACATGGATGTCCTGCACGCCTTGCTGGACGCGGGCGCCGACCCCAACGCGCCGATCGGGACCCACCTGTGGTACTCGGACTTCCTGCGCGGCAAGCTGGGGCTCAACCTGACCGGGGCCACCCCCTTCTGGCGGGCGGCGCTGGCCCAGGATCTGCCCGCCATGAAGGCGCTGGTGGCCCACGGAGCCGACCCGGACATGCCCACCACCTGGCCGGAGCCGGGGATGCGGGAAGGGCGACAGAACGACGGGCGCCTGCAGGAGGATTCCGGGCTGCCCATGATCCCCGAGGGCACTCCCAACATGTACGCGATTCACGCCGCGGCGGGGGGCGGGTACATGGGACTCGGCGCCTTCCTGATGAACCACGTCCCGAACAACTTCCTCAACACGGTCAGGTACCTGGTCGAGGAGCTCGGAGCCGACGTCAATCTCCGCGACTCGTGGGGCTACACCCCGCTGCATTACGCCTCGGTGCGGGGCGGCAACGACCTCATCGAGTACCTGGTGTCGAAGGGAGCCGACGTGGGTGCGATCAGCCGCCTGGGCCAGTCCACCGCCGACATGGCCCGCGGGGGCCGGGCAGGCTACTTCTCGCGCCCGTCCTACCCCGGGACGGTGGACCTGCTGGTGGGCCTCGGGTCGGAACTGAGGTGCCTCAACACCCACTTCCGGGGCACCGGCGACTTCTGCCCGGGTGCCGGGGTGGAGGCGTTTGACACGCAGGGGCCTCCCGGGGGCCAGAATCGGCCACCTGGCGGAAGGTGGTGAGAAAGCCGGTAGCAGGGGATAGCGAGCACACCGTT
Organism: Gammaproteobacteria bacterium; assembly: GCA_009840525.1. GTDB lineage: Bacteria > Gemmatimonadota > Gemmatimonadetes > Longimicrobiales > Gaopeijiaceae > BD2-11. The sequence goes on along the minus strand of VXNP01000067.1, from coordinate 13,856 downwards.
TCCCGGCCTGCTTGACCGGCGATTTGATCGGAAGCTTTTCCGGTGGCCGTGCCAGCGACTACCCGACTGGTGGCCTGCCGGGCGGCCGCCGCCGGGCTGGAGCGGGCGGAGGGCGGCCCGACGACCGGGGCGGGGGGCCCGAGCGCGCATCCGGAGGCGGTCGACCGGCGGACGGAGGCGGCGGCTCGCCGGGCGGCGTGCCCGGCCGCGCGGAAGGCGGGGGAGCCGAACCGCCGGGGGGTGGTTCACCACGCCGCTGCAGCACGGGTCGCTCGTCGCGGCCTTCGGCGGCTCGGGCCTCGGGGAGCGGTGTCGTACCCGGCCGCAAACGCGCGCCGCGAACGGCCGCGTCCGGGAGCGATCCGTCAGGCCGCGGGGAGGTGGCTGGGAGCGGCACCGCGGGCGGCGCACCCACCACGGCATCCCCGACCGTCTCCGGCGATGCCACCGGATCGGCCCCCTCCGCCCGCACCTCGCCAGCCGCGGCCGTGCGCTGCCCCACCGGCGCCAGCTCCGCCCCGGTCGCGCGCGTCTCGGGCGGAGCCTGCCCGCGGGCATCCGCGCTCAACCCCACAGAGCCTGACGGCACCGCCATCGTCCGGGGCCGTACGACCCTTCCCGGCAGCGCCGGTCCATCGGCCGGGCGTGCCAATCCGGCCTGCGCGCCTGTCCCCGTTAGCATCGGTTCGCGCAGGCCGGGAACGCGCGCGGTGGGCACCTCACCCGGACCCTGCCCCAGGTCCCTGCCGACACCGCGCTCGGCCGCATCCCCCGACCTCGTTCGGATCAGGGGCGTCGCGGCTTCGCCATCAACCCGCTCCTTGAACTCGAACATGGGACGCGAGGGCTCGGGCGGGCGCGTGTACACCACCCGGTCGCCGCTGTACCGGTACACGGGGTAGTAGTAGGGGTCGTCGTGGATCACGACCCGGAAGTCGGTGCACCAGCGGCCGTACGGGTTCCAGTCGAACATCGGCCTGAAGCCGTGACACTGGTAACACAGGAAGCGCGGATAGTCGTGGGGCCGGTCGATGTCGTAGGCGACGAAGTCGAGCGCGTACTCCCCTGCCTCCTCCGGGATCAGCGCCGCGACCACATCGTCCATCATCAGGAACGGATCGCGATATGCGGCCTGTGCCAACGCGGCCAGGTTCCACCCGCCCTCGTAGCGCGAGTACGCGAAACCCGAGAAGTCGAGCGGCGCCGGCGACGCGACCATGAAGAGGTAGCCCTTGCCCTCGTCCTCCTCGACCTGCCAATAGCGCGACTCCGGAAACAGCAGCCGGTAGTCGCGCCCGGCCAGCGCCAGGTGGCCGTCGGTGGGAGAGCCGGGATGGAGCAGGCGCGTGAAGCCGTTGGTGTCGATGTGGAAGATGCTCACGTAGGCGTCGCGCGAGGCGCGGTAGAAAACGCGCACCAGATCGCCTCGCCGCAGCACGGGGCTGGTGCCGCGATCCAGCCATATGCGCGACTCCAGGGGCTCATCCCGGGCTGCGAACTGCTCCTGGGCAGCCATGGGCGCCGCACACAGAAGCGTCAGCCCGAACACCGGGCCGGTGGCCAACCTGGCGAACCGCATCGTCCTGACTCTTCCCCCTGCCGGCGGGCGCGGCCCGCGAAAACGAAACCCTGGGCCCATTGTGCTGCACCATGCGTGCCAGCGCTTGCGCCCGTCGCCTTTCCTCTAACCTATCCGACCATGCCGTCCTTCCCGCAAGTAGACGGGAGCCTGATACCTTCCATGCAAGGGCCTCCCGCGGCACATGCCTACGTTGGACCCAATGAGCGGAACCCGGGCGGGCATGGCATCCTCTCCCACGGTTTTCTAGACTACGCACCATGAACGAACCCAACACGTCCGCACCCGATGCCCGCCCCGGGACCACCCCGGGCCGGCGGCGCGCCGACCTGATGGACCCGGTGGCGCTGTCGGAGGTCGGCGGCCTCGAGTTCATCGCGCGCGAGGTCGTGGAGGGATTCTACATGGGGCTGCACCGTTCGCCGCACCGCGGGTTCTCCGCGGAGTTCGCGGAGCATCGGGCGTACCAGGCCGGCGATGACCTGCGCTACATCGACTGGCGCATGTACGGCCGCTCGGACCGATTCTACGTGAAGCAGTTCGAAGAGGAGACCAACCTTCGCGCATACCTTCTCCTCGACAACAGCCTCTCCATGGCGTGGACTTCGCAGCCCGGGACGCTGGCCACCAAGTCGTGGTACGCGAAACACCTCCTGGCATGCATCGCGCTTCTCCTCCTGGGTCAGGGGGATCTGGTCGGCTTCGCGTCCTTCCACCACGAGATCCAGGCCCGGCTCGGACCCAGCGGAGGACGCAAGCAGTGGCACGAGGTCATCCGGCGCGTCTCGCCGCTGGAGCCTACGGGCCTGACGTCCGCGCATTCCGCGTTGCGTGACATCGCCGGACGCCTGCGCCGCCGGGGCCTGATCGTGCTGTTGTCCGATCTGCTGATCGACCCCGAGGAGACCCGGCTGGCACTGCGCTATCTCAAGCACTATGGCCACGAAGTGCTCGTCTTCCACATTCTGGATCCGGGCGAGCGCGAGCTGCCTCCCGCGGGCGACGTGCGTTTCTTCGATCCCGAGAGCCGCGATGAGATTCAGATCAGCGTGCCGGACATGCGCCGCGAGTACCGGGAGGCGGTGGACAGCGCGATCGCCGAGTGGGAACGCGCCACCCGGCCCTACGGGATCGACTACTGCATGATCGAGACGAGCCAGCCTTTCTCGCTCGCCCTGAGGACGTATCTGCGCAAGCGGCAGAGACTGGGATAGGAGCCGGATGGCGTGGGCTTTCTGAACCCTCTTTTCCTGGCTGCCGCCGCGGTGGTCGCGGTTCCGCTGATTCTTCATCTCTTCCACCGCCACGAGCTCCGCCGGGTCCCATTCCCCGCGCTGCGCTATCTGCTGCGCGCCACGCGCGATCATGCGCGCACCATTCGCATCCGCCAGCTGCTGCTCCTCCTCCTCCGGGTTGCCATCTGCCTTCTGCTTGTGCTGGCGGGGAGCCGGCTCTTCTGGAGGGGCGCCGGGGGCACGCACCAGCCTACCGCGCTGGTGATCATCCTGGACAACTCGCTCAGCTCCGGGCTGGTTCAGGGAGAACAGCGCGTGCTCGATCGATTGAAGGCACTGGCCCTCGAGACCCTCGACGAAGCCGGGCCCGAGGATCGCATCTGGGTGATGAGGGCGGGAGAGCCGTGGGATGTCGCGGTGCCGGGATCTCCCGTCCAGGCGCGCGCGCGCGTTCTTGAGACCCAGGTGAGCGGCGGACGAGCGGATCTCGCCGCCGCGATCGAGAGAGCCGGCGCCCTGGTCTCGGCGGCGCCGCTCGACGAGGCCGAAATCCAGGTGCTGTCCGACCTGCAGGCCACGGCGTTCCCTGGCGACGCCCCCGTGGCGCTCCCCGCCGACACCCGTCTCCTCGTGTACCATGCACCGTCCTCCCCGGAGGACAACCGTTACCTCAGGGAGGTACTGGTCGGCGGAGGTCTCGCGCCCATGACGAACGAGCGCTCCCAGGTGTCCATCGCGGTCGGGGGCAGGGGGGAAGGCCAGGATACCCTGGCGGTGCGGCTGGTCGTGGGAGGGCGCACCGTCGGCGCGACCACCATCACGGCGGGGTCGGAGGCGCTGCTCAACGTGGGCCCGTTCGCGGGAGGCGTCGTGAGCGGATACGCCGAGATCGACCCGGACGCGCTGCGCGGCGACGACCGCCGTTTTTTCTCGGTGTCGGTGCGGCCTCCGGTGGGAGTGTCGCTCCGGGGCGATGGCGGATTTTTCCTTGAGCAGGCAATCGAGGTGCTGGCGCGGGCGGGGCGGGCGCAACGGACTGCGGACGCGGCTGCCCAGGTACTCCTGAGCGTGGGCGGAGAGGGGCTGGACGGCCGGCCCGCTGGTTCCGCCGCCGTCGTGGTTCCGCCCTCCGACGGAGCGATGCTGCCCGCCCTCAACCGCCAGCTCCTGCTGGCGGAGATTCCCTGGCGCTACGAGAGCGAGCCCGGAGCCGGCGAGATCGGAGTGGCCGACAACCGCCTGCCGGTGGCCCTCGACGAGGTGCGCATCGTCCGCCGCTATCGCCTGGTCGCCAACGGCGAGGAAGCGGCGGGTGTGGTCCAGGCCACACTCGACTCGGGCGAGCCCTGGATCGTGACCGGCAGCGCGCCGGGCGGATCCTATCTGCTGCTCGGCTCCCCGGTGGACGCAGAGGCCACCAGCTTGGCCGTGTCCGCCCCGATGCTGCCCCTGGTCGAATGGATGGTGTCGCGCTGGCCTTTCCAGAGCGGCGGCAGGTCGTTCACCGTCGGGGATGCCCTGCCGATTCCGGCCGGGGTTGACGCCGTCGCCGATGCCGCCGGCGGGCGGGCGCCGGCCGGCGCGGGGGCCCAGGTTGTCGCGCGCGCTCCTGGGCTCTATCGCCTTCTGGCGGGCGACTCCCTCGTGCGGGAGGTCGCGGTCAACCCGCCCGCGGCGGAATCGATCCTGGAGCCGATCGCGGAAAGCGCCCTCGACGGGGTTCTGGGGGACGACTACGACCGGGCCGACGCCCCGTCCTGGCGGCGCCTGGTCTTCGCCAGCCGGCAGGGCACGGAGGTATGGCGCTGGCTCCTCGTCGCCGCTCTGGTGCTGCTGCTCCTGGAATCCCGGGTTGCCGCCACCGGCCGGCGCACCAACTCCTCTGGCGTCGGCGCCACGTCGAGCTCCCGCGGACCGTCCGTTCCCGGCCCCCTGCCGCGAGCCGGATGAACGCGCGCGGGAACGCCATTCTCGACCTGATCGAGGCGACCGGGCCGTTCCGGTCCCTTCGAGCACGGCTGCCGAACGCCGGCCACGAGCTGTCCCTCGGAGGCGCGCGCGGATCACTGGGACATGCCGTGCTGGCCGCTCTGGTCCGCGCTACGCGGGATCGCGTGGTCCTGCTTCTCGCCCCGTCGCCGGACAGGGCGGTCGCCGCCGAGGCGGACCTGGAGGCCCTCGTGGGCCCGGATACCGTGGCCGCCTACCCCCAGCGCGAGTCCCTTCCCTACGAAAGCGACGACTTCCACATCGAGATCGAGGGGCGCCGGGTCGAGGCGGTGGAGGCCGTGTTCGGCAACCGCTGCCGCCTGCTGGTGACCACGCCGCGCGCCCTCCAGGAGCGAGCCTCCTTCCCCACCCGCCTCACCCACCTGCACCTCACCCTGCGGACGGGCGCCGAGGTCGGGCTCACCGCTCTGGCCGAGCAACTCCGGGAGCGCGGTTTCCACAAGGCTCCGATGGTGGAGGAAGTCGGTCAGTTCGCGGTGCGCGGGGGCATCGTGGACGTCTTCTCCTTCGGTTCCCCCGACCCGGTGCGCGTCGAGTTCACGGGTGACGAAATCGTTTCCATGCGCCGCTTCGACATCCTGGACCAGCGGTCCAGGGGGTCGGTCGCCGAGGTGCGCCTGCTCCCGGTCAGGCTGGGCGACGGCGGAGGTCCGGACGCTCCCGGCGCGCCCCGCTCCCTGCTCGACCTGCTGCCCGCCGACACCTTGGTGGCGCGCTGGGCGGACCACGACCTGAAGGCCTCTGCGGAGCACACATGGACGGAGGTGGAGCGCCGCCACGCCGAAGCCGTCGCGGGCGGAGACGAGCCTGCGCCGCCGGACGCCGTCTGCCTTCGGCCCCGCGGCCTGCTTGAGCGGCTGGCCGCCCTCCCCCGGCTGGCCCTCTCCCCTGCCGCGGATGGCGAGATTCTCTTCGGCTCGGAGGCGCCGCCGGTCATCTCACGTGACATGAAGCGGTTGAAGGCAGTGCTGCGGGACGGCGCCGCCCGCGGCGACCGGACCCTGATCCTCTGCGACAACGAGGGGCAGATTCAGCGCCTGGAGGAGATTCTGGGAGGGCAGACGCGCCTTCCCGCGGGCGCCCAGCTCGCCGTGGGGGCGCTGGACGGGGGATTCATCCTGAACGACTCGGCCCCGCGCCTGCGCGTCCTCACCGACCACGAGATCTTCCTGCGCACGCGCCGGATCCGCCGGCGGCGCCGCTTCCGCGGCTCCGCTTCGCTCGAGAGCGTCGCACAACTCACCCCGGGGGACGCGGTCGTGCACATGGACCATGGCATCGGCCGCTTTCGCGGGCTGGAGCATGTCACCATCGGTGGCGAGGAGATCGAGTCTATTCTGATCGAGTACGCGGGCGCGGAGTTCCTGCGCGTGCCCGTGTACCGGCTCGATCTGCTGGAGCGGTGGGTCGGCGGCACGGAGGGGGCGGAGCCTCCGCCCGTGCACCGCATCGGCGGGAAGCGCTGGAAGAATCTGCGCGCCCGCACCGAGCAGGCCATCCGCAAGGTGGCCACCGAACTCCTCGAGCTCTACGCCCGCCGCGAGATGGCCCAGGGTCACGCCTTCGCGCCCGACAGCCGCTGGCAGAGGGAAATGGAATCGTCGTTCCTCTACGAGGACACGCGCGATCAGCGGCGCGTGGTGGAAGACATCAAGCGGGACATGGAGGCGGCTACGCCCATGGACCGGCTGGTCTGCGGAGACGTGGGATACGGCAAGACCGAGGTGGCGATTCGCGCCGCCTTCAAGGCGGTCCAGGACGGCAGGCAGGTCGCCGTGCTCGCACCCACCACCGTGCTGGTCGAGCAGCACGCGCGCACCTTCGGAGAGCGTCTCGCCGACTACCCGGTGACCATCGGGGCGCTGAACCGGTTCCGGAGCGCGAAGGAGACCACCCGCCTGCTGCGGGAGATGCGCCGCGGGACCCTCGACATCGCCATCGGCACTCACCGCCTGCTCTCGAAGGATGTCGTCTTCCGCGACCTCGGCCTCCTCGTCGTGGACGAAGAGCAGCGCTTCGGAGTCCGGCACAAGGAGCGGCTCAAGCGGCTGCGGGCCTCTGTCGACGTGCTCACCCTCACGGCGACGCCCATTCCGCGCACCCTTCAGCTCTCCCTCGCCGGCCTGCGCAACCTGTCGCTGATCCGGACTCCGCCCCGGGACCGGGTCCCCATCACCACCCACGTCATCCCCTGGAACGATCATATCCTGTACGACGGCCTTTGGCGGGAGCTCGACCGGGGCGGCCAGGTCTTCTTCCTCCACAACCGCGTTCAGACCATCCACAGCACAGCCGAGAAGGTGCGCGCGCTCGCTCCCCGTGCGGCCGTCGCCGTCGCCCACGGCCAGATGGGCGGCCGGCAACTCGACGAGGTGATGCTCGGTTTCGTGAACGGTGACGTGGACGTCCTGGTCTGCACCGCCATCATCGAGAACGGCCTGGACGTCCCCAACGCCAACACCCTGATCGTCGACCGCGCCGACCGCTTCGGGCTCGCGCAGCTCTACCAGATCCGGGGCCGGGTCGGGCGCTCCGACCGGCACGCGCACTGCTATCTGGTCGTCCCCGACGGGGTTTCCAGGGACGCCATGCGGCGCGTGCGCGTACTCGAGCGCCACACCGACCTGGGGAGCGGCTACGCCGTGGCGATGCGCGACCTGGAGATGCGCGGCGCGGGCAACCTGCTCGGCGAGGACCAGTCGGGGTACGCCCAGGCGGTCGGCGTCGACACCTACATGCGCCTCCTGCGCAAGACCGTGGAGCGCATGAAGCGGGGACGGACCGACCAGCCCGCGCCGCGCGATCCAGAGATCTCGCTCGCGGGATCGGCCTACCTGCCGGACAGTTACGTGCCCGATTCGGGACAGAAGCTCCATCTCTACCGCCGGCTGTCGCGCATCACGACCAAGGCCGGACTCGACGAGTTCGCCGCGGAGTTGCGCGACCGCTTCGGGACGCTGCCTCCCCCGGCCGACCGCCTGCTCGACGGCCACGTGTTGCGCCTCCTCGGCCGCAAGATCGGCCTACAGCGCATCCTGGTGCGCGGACGGAGCGCGCGCCTCACCTTCCGGGACGACATGGTGCCCCGGCTCGCCGCGCTGGAGGAGCCGCTTCGGGACCGATTGATCGCCGTGGAGGTACGCAGGATGTCGCCCCTGTCGCTCGTCCTCCGCCAGGAGGGCGCGGACCCGCTGACCGCCACGCTGATCCGGGCTCTGGACCGGCTGTCGGCGAACCGCGCCCGAGCGGCCTGACCCGACGCCTGGAATCTCAGCGAGCGAACACCGGGGAATCGCGGTACTATGCACGCAGGCATGACCATCGGGAGTGAAACATGAAGGCTTCCTTACGCGGCATCCCACGGATCCCGGGCATCGTCTGCTTCGCGGCGCTCGCCGCGCTCGGCGGGTGCGGCGATTCCGCGCCGGGCGACGAAATCGTCGCGCGCGCCGCCGGCTACGAGCTGTCCGTGGACCAGACCGCCGATCTGCTCGCGCGCCAGGCGCAACTTCCCGACCAGCCCGACGTGGTGGAGGCGATCGCCAGCCTGTGGATCGACTACACGCTGTTCGCCGTCGCCGCTCTCGAGGACTCGACCTTCCAGCACATCGACCTGCTCCCGCTCGTCCGTGAGGAGATCGAACAGGAGTTGGTGGCGCGCCTGCGCGAGCGCGTGATCCAGGTGGACACCGCCTTCACCGAAGAGCAGCTGCGACAGATCTACGAGGAGCAGGCGGCGGGGGTGGAGCTGCGCGCGCGCCATATCCTCCTTTCGCTCGATCCGGGGGCGGACGCCGCCACCGCCGACAGTGTAATGGAGTTCGCCGGCGGCCTGCGCGAGAGGATCCTGGCAGGAGAGGACTTCGCGGCCCTGGCCGGAGAGCTCAGCCAGGACCCGGGAACCGCCACCCAGGGCGGAGACCTGGGATCCTTCCGGCGCGGCCAGATGGTTCCAGCCTTCGACTCCGCGGCATTCGCCCTGGCGCCCGGCGAGGTGAGCGGTCCGGTGCGCACGGGCTTCGGAGTCCACATCCTGCGGGTCGACGAGCGGACCCAGGTCCCCTTCGAGGAAGCGCGCTCCCAGTTCGAGCCACAGCTCAAGCTCGGCCTGGTCAGCCAGGCCGAGGAGGCCTACCTGGGGCGCGTCTTGAGCCGCGCCGAAATGGAACCCGTGGAAGGGGGCGCCGAGATCGCCCGTCAACTGGCTGCGCGTCCCAGCCAGCGCCTCAGCCGCCGGGCCGCGGCCCGTGAACTCTTCCGCTTCGAGGGGGGCGCGTACACGGCGTCGGACTTCCACCGTTTCCTGAGCGAGCAGGGACCTCCCTTCCGCGCCCAGGCGCGCAACGCGACCGATGACCAGCTGATCGGGCTGCTGGGAAACCTCGCCCAGAGCAAGGTCCTGGTGAACGAGGCGGAACAGGCCGGCATCTCGCTCAGCGATGTCGAGCAGGATTCGCTGCTCATGGTCGCCCGCACCCGCTTCACACGCGCGGCGCGCGATCTGGAACTGACCAGCCTGACGCCGGCCGAAGGAGAATCCATGCGGGACGCCGTGGAGGCCATCGTGCGTGGCGTCATGCAGCGCATCGTCGACGGAGACGAGAACATTCCGGCTCTCGGACATCTCTCGTTTGCGCTGCGGGAGGAGTACCGGGCCGACGTGTTCGAGAACAGCTTCACCGCGGTGACCCAGCGCACCAGCGAGTTCAGGGTGATACGGGGCCGCTCCCAGCCGATCCAGCTCCCGGACTCGCCGGTCGTGGCTCCCAACGCGCCGCCGCCCGGCGATTGAAGGCGATGCTGGCGCAGGTGTCCCGGCGACCTCCGGATCCCGCGGCCGCGCGCTCCGGAACCCGGCGCCAGCAAGGGGTTTACACGGGATCGAAGCCCGGATGCGCACTCCGTCCCCCGCTCGATCCCTCCATATCCGCAGGTCCAAACGGCATGGCGAAGTCTCTTCTTGCGACCCCTGGCAGTCCTTCCTCGCGGTATCTCCTCATCCTCGCGCTGTTCCTCTGCGCCGTCCCGGCGCGGGCGCAGGAGCCGGGGGCCCTCCCGGAAGTCGTCGACGGCGTGGTGGCGATCGCCGGCGACTCGGTGATTCTGCGATCCGAGGTGCAGGAACGGCTGCTCCAGATGCGTGCCAGCGGCGCGCCCATGCCGGAAGATCCGGCGGGCATCATGCAGCTCCAGGATGAAATCGTCGAATCCCTCATCAACGAGCAGCTTCTCCTGCAGGCAGCCGAGAGCGACACCACCATCGTCGTATCCGACGAGGAGCTGGAGGTCATCGTCCAGCAGGACCTCGACGAGCGCATGCGCAACGTGGGGGGAATGGGGCAGCTGGTCGCCCTCCTCAGCGAGCAGGGCCTCAACCTGATCAGCTACCGCGAGATGCTGAAGGAGCAGGCGCGCCGGCAGCGCCTGCAGTCGCTCTGGGTGGGCAGGAGACGCGCGGACATCGGTCCCATCGTGGTGACCGAGGGAGAAGTGCGCGCGTTCATCGACGCGCAGCGCGACCAGCTTCCCAAACGCCCCGCCTCCATCATCTTCCGCCAGGTCCTTGTGCGTTCGGAGCCATCCGATTCCACCCGCGAGGCGGCCAGGCTGGAGGCCGAGCGCCTGCTGGGGCTCGTCAACGAGGGAGAGGACTTCGAGGAACTTGCGCGCCGGTATTCCCGGGACCCGTCGAGCGCGGCGCAGGGCGGTGACCTCGGGTGGTTCCCCCGCGGACGCATGGTGCGTGAGTTCGAGGATGCCGCCTTCGGGATGTTCCAGGAGGGACAGGTGAGCGACGTGGTCGAGACCGACTTCGGCGCGCACATCATCCGCGTCGACCGCATCAGCCTCGGGGAGCGGAGGGCGCGCCACATCCTGATCACTGCGGAAACCAACGCGGACGACGAGGCGGCGGCGGCGGTACTGGCCGGCGAGATTCTCGAGCGGGCACGGGCCGGCGAGTCCATGAGGGACCTTCACGAGGAGTACGGTTACAAGGCCCAGCCGCCTCTGGACTCGCTCCAGATCTTCACCCCCCAGCTCGGCTCGCTCCCCCCGGGGTACGTGGCCGAGATCGGGTCCGCGGCGGACGGAGACGTGGTCGGCCCCATCGAGTTCGACGACCGTGGCAAGGTGTTCGCCGTGGTCAAGGTTCTCGAGACGCGGCCCGAGGGCGACTACACCTACGACGATCTGCGGACCCGCGTGGAGGATCAGTTGCGCGAGACGAAGGTGCTCGACGAGATCATCGAAGAGTTGCGCGCACGGGCGCATGTCGAGCTTCGCCCATGAGCGGCTCCGCCTGAGCTTCCGCTGCGTAGCGCAGCGCGACTGACGTGACGTCGCTTGCCCCCGCCCCGCGCGCACGACTCGCTGTGACCCTCGGCGACCCGCGCGGCATCGGACCCGAGGTGATGTCGGTGGCCGCCCGCCGTTTCCTGGAAGAAGACCCGGACACCGAACTGCTGGTGCTGGGCCCGGCGGGCGCGGACCCGGGCGTGGGCGAGTACCACTCCATGGGGAAGTGGGACGGCACCGAGATGAGCGCGGGACAAGTGTCGCTCGCGGCGCTGGAGACGGGGGTTGAACTCGCGATGGAGGGTGGCGTGGCCGGGATCGTGACCGGACCGGTGCACAAGCCAGCGCTGCAGGCGGCCGGGAGCCGCCACCCGGGCCAGACCGAGCTGCTGGAGGCGCTCGCCGGGGCGGACGAGTCCGGGATGCTCATGTGTGCCGAGCGGACGCGCCTGGGCGCTCCCCTGCGTGTTCTGCTGGCTACTCGGCACATCGCGCTGGCGCAGGTCGCGGCGCACGTGACGGTGGACGTGCTGGTACGGCAGGCCCGTCTTCTGGTCGCGGGGCTGCGGACCGACTGGGCCATCGCCGAGCCGCGCGTCGCGCTGTGCGCGCTCAACCCCCACGCCTCCGATGGCGGCCTCTTCGGCGACGAGGAGGAGCGGGTGTACGCGCCCGCGCTCGAGACCCTGGCGGGCGAAGCCGGAAGGGTGGCCGGCCCCCTCCCCGCCGACACCGTGTTCGTGCGCGCCCTGCGGGGCGAGTTCGACGCGGTCGTCGCGCCCTATCACGATGTGGCCATGGCGGCCCTCAAGACGGTCTCCTTCGGCACCGGGGTCAACGTCACCCTCGGGCTGCCCTTCGTGCGCACCTCGCCCGACCACGGCACCGCCTTCGACATCGCCGGCCGGGGAGTCGCGGACTCCACCTCCGCACTGGAGGCGTTGCGGCTTGCGACGCGCGTCGCCGCCAACCGGGCGACCACCTCCCGCGGTGCCGGAGCGCCCGCAGGCCCGACCGCGGCGCCCTCCGCGACCCTGTGACGCTGCCGCCGGTCACGGGGCACGAGCCGGCGCGCTCGACCTTCGCCGGAGCGCACGCAAGAGATTCCCTCCCGGCCGCGCTCCTGATCCACGGCCTCGCGGGAGCCGGCAAGCAACGCATCGCCCTGTGGCTGGGCCAGCTGCTCCACTGCGAGATCCCGAACGCCCGCGGCCCGTGCGCCCGCTGCCGCGCCTGCCGGATGGCGGTCCGGCTGCAGCACCCCGACCTGCACTGGTTCTTCCCCCTGCCGCGCCCCAAGCGCGCCAGCGGAGCGGAGCGGATGGTGGCCGCCCTGGAGGAGGCCCGCGCGGCCGCCCTGGAAGCCATTCGGCGCAAGCCCCTCCGCCCCACCCACAGCGACCAGCCACGGGGCATCTACCTGGGCGCGGTCACCACCATCCGCCGCATGGCGCTCAAGCGCCCGTCCCTGGGTGAGCGGCAGGTCTTCGTCATCGGCAACGCGGAGGAACTCATCCCCCAGGAAGCGAGCGACCAGGCGGCCAACGCCCTGCTCAAGCTGCTGGAGGAGCCGCCCGCCGGCACGACCTTCATCCTTACTTCGAGCGAGCCCGGCCGGCTGCTCCCCACCATCCGGTCGCGCACGGTCCCCTTCCACCTCGGCCCGCTGCCGGTCGAGCAGGTGGAACGCTTCCTGGTGGAGGCCGCCGGGGCGCCCGACGCCGACGCCCACCTGGCCGCCGCGCTGTCGCGCGGGTCGATCGGGCGCGCCCTGGCCTACCTGCCGGCAGACGGCGAGCCGGGACCGCTCGAGCACGAGCGGGCCCGGGCGCGCCGCCTGCTGGAAGCCACCCTGGACGGCGGCATCGGGGCCGCCGCCACGGCGGCGAGCGGGGTCGGGGTGTCGGGCGCGCGCGGATTGCTCGGTGTGTTCGGCGCGCTGGAGGACTGGCTGCGCGACCTGGCAGCGGTGGCGACCGGCGCACCCGTCTTCAACCAGGACGCCGGCCCTTTCCTCGAGCAGACGGTCGCACGCCGAAGTATTCATCCCGAGGGAGTCGCGCGCGCCGTGGCGGAGGTGGAGCAAGCCAAGCACCTCGCGGCCAGCAACGTCAACCCCCAGCTCCTCGTCTACGGCATGGTGCGCGACGCTTCCGCGGCCCTGGAGACACGCACATGAGCGATTCGCCGAAACTCACGCACCTGGACGCGCGCGGCCGGCCGCGCATGGTCGACGTCACCGGCAAGCCGGGCACCCGGCGCACGGCCGTGGCCGAAGGCCGCATCCGAACGGCGCCCGCCACCCTCGCGGCCATCGAGGAGGGTGCCGTCGCCAAGGGCAACGTCCTGCGCGTGGCCGAGGTGGCCGGCGTGATGGCCGGCAAGCGGACCGGCGAACTCATCCCGCTGTGTCACATCCTGCCCGCCGCGTCCATCCGGGTGGAGGTGGCGCCCGACCCCGACCTGCCGGGAGTTCGCGCCCGCGCGGTCGCCCGCATCGAGGGCCGTACCGGGGTGGAGATGGAGGCGCTCACCGCGGTGTCGGTGGCGCTGCTCACGGTCTACGACATGGCCAAGGCGGTGGACCGCGGCATGGTCATCGAGGGAGTGCGCCTGCTGCGCAAGGAAGGCGGGCGCTCAGGCATCTGGAAGGCCAGCGGCTGAGGGCGCGGGTGCCGACAGCCCGGCCCTCCGACCGGGCCCAACCCCCCGCCAGCCAAGGGCCGGGCTAGCCG